>PFTH01000129.1 GCA_002789465.1 Candidatus Roizmanbacteria bacterium CG_4_9_14_0_8_um_filter_34_12
TTCAGGGAAAGTTCTGGGAAATGGATGATCAACTATTCGGTAAGCAAGATATTTGGTCAACCAGCCCCAACCCAAGACAGAACTTTATCAATATGGCAAGTGAAATAAAATTAGATATTGAAAAATTTAAGTCAGATATGGATTCAAAAGTCGTAAAAAACAAGGTCCAAGCCGATTTAGCTTCAGGTAATAAAGCGGAAATTAACTCCACCCCAACTTTTTTCTTGAACGGTAATAAAATTGAGTTGACAACTTTGGATGAATTTAAGAAACTGCTACTTAAATAAAGACAGTCTTATAAAGACTGTCTTTAGTAAACGTAATAACCATGAACCAATTTAATTTACAGATAGGAAGTAATCATACGCATGCGCTTTTCGCGATCCCACAATCCGACCAATATCAAACCATAAGCCAAATTGTAATCAATCCTAAAGTAAAAATAATCCGAGACAAGATTTGGGATAATACGATATTACTCACTAATACAAAAATCGGTCTTACTTTCCACCAACAACCGAAAATCATCAAACAAACAATTAATCCAACATTAACAATTCAAGATTACGCGCCACGATTAATAAAAGAACATTCTTATTTACTAGAATCAAATAGATTTATCAATGGACAAGATTCAAGGATTAAAAAAATTATGGACGATTTAAAAATCGCCCCTATAAAAGATACATCGTTATTGATGATGATAAAATCGCTATATATTTATACGCTTGATAATCTAATATATGGCAAACCAATCGATAATCTTTATTCCTATGATCAAGCATTAACTGAAAAAATAACTGACTGTGGAGGATTTTCAACTTTATTATTATCGTTATTACAATCTGTAAATATTCCAGCACGCTTAGTAGTTGGTTTCCTAATTAAGGAAGAAAATACTTTTCAAAAAGTATTTAGAACTTTTAACTTTGCACTTTTAACTTTTAACTTTCTTTCCATGCATGTCTGGGTCGAAGTATTATTACCTGATTCAACCTGGTTTCCACTTGACCCAGCAGTTGAATGGCGCAGGAATAGGGGTCTAACAAAAAGACAAGGAGGATTTGGTATAATTCCTGCTGACCGATTAGTCGTTTCCCACGGACAAGATTTTATCATTCCACATTCGAATAATATATATAAAGTTGATTTGTTACAGAATCCATTAATCGTTTAATGTTACAAGTTACATGTTTCATGTTTAATAAAAAATGATCTCCACTGACTTTGCACCAAATGAAACATGGGATGACGCCTGGCAATCAGTCAAAATGATGTTCAAACCTTGGCTATGGAAACAAGGTCCCAGCCTAAAACAAGTAGACTGGCAAATACATCAACTATTTGCTAACAACCATGCAACTTGGTTTTTAGCAGGCAGGAGTGCTCTATATTCCCTATTAAAAACATTAAATTTACCGCCTGGAAGTAAGATCCTAGTACAGGGATACACCTGCGAAGCTGTGGTTTTACCGATAATTGTACTCAAACTTAAACCGGTTTACGTCGACATAGAAAAAGAAAGTTACTCAATGAGTATAACTGATTTAAATAAAAAACTATCGGATGATTGCAAGGTTATAATCATTCAACACACTTACGGCCTTGTACCAAAATTTCGTGAACAAATCATTAAGCAGGCTATAGGTAAAAAACTCATAATTATTGAGGACTTGGCACACGGATGGGACAAAGATAGAATTAAAAATTTAGAATTTAGAATTCAGAATTACTTTTGTTTATTGTCGTTTGGAAGATCGAAAAGCCTTTCTTCCGTGTTCGGCTCTGCAATATTAACCAATAATAAACCTATAGCTAACGCATTAAATCATTATTCTAAAAAATTACAATATCCCCGCAAACTTTTTATTTTTAAATGCTTGTTGTATAAGCCTATTTCCTATTTCATTAAATTAACATATGACATATATATTGGAGAGTCTATTCACTACTTAACAAGAAAGCTAAACCTATTAATTCCAGAAATAACTCCCCAAGAAAAACTTGGAAAATATAATATAGTATTTAATAAGCAGTATCCAAATGCCTTAGCCTATCTATTACTTTTACAGTTAAATAAACTTGATCATACAACCACTACGAGACAAAAAATAGTCAACTATTATTCAGGTGTGTTCAAAAAAAATGCACAGAAAGAGAAGTGGCACAATAAAGCTCTGATTCGTTATCCGTTATTGGTTGATAACCGCAACCAGGTGTTAAATAAAGCCACAATGGAACATGTTTATTTTGGACAGTGGTATAACCAACCGATTGCCCCGAAACAACTTGATCTAAACAAGGTTGAATACAAAATAGGCAGTTGTCCTATAGCTGAAGAGGTATGCAGTAAAATTATTAACCTGCCAAACAATATTTCACTCAAAACTGCAAGAAAGATTACGAGAATATTAAACGACGTTGCTTCAATAAATTAATTTAATGAAGCATATCTATGGAAATAAAAATAATAAATAATCAAAATACCTGGCAGAAATTTTTTGAGGAAAATGGTTCGCCTTCGTTTTTACACTCATGGGAATGGGGAAAATTCCAAGAAAAACAAGGAAGTAAGATAATAAGATTGGGGATTTATGATAAGAATAATTTATTTGCTATTGTACTCGTAATAAAAATCCGTTCTAAACGGGGAAATTTTTTGTTTGTACCACATGGACCGATCTTAAGAATTCCCCACTTCTCCCGCCTTTGGCGGGATTCGAGGGGCAAGCAGAATTTAGAATCTTTTGACTTCGTTCAGGACAAGTTTAGAATTAAGAATTATGAATTAAGAATAAAGAATATTTTATCTACTTTAGTTAATTACTTAACTGAAATAGCAAAAAAAGAAAAGTTTGATTTTATTAGAATTGCTCCTGTTTTGTCAAATAATCCGGAGAACAAAGATTTGTTCAAAAACCTCGGTTTTAAAGATTCACCGATTTACATGCATGCCGAAAGAATATGGCAACTACCGTTGGGTTTACCTGCAGACAAGCTACTAGAACAAATGCGAAAGTCCACACGCTACTCAATCAACCGCGCAATACGTGAAAACGTTATGATTGAAAAACGTACTGATCAAAAATCCATTGACGACTTTTTAGAAATTTATAAACAAACCGCTACGCGCGAACAATTTATCCCTTTTTCCCCGAAATTTATTCAAAACGAGTTTGAATCATTTAATCAAAACAATAATGCGCTATTTTTATTTGCAATTATTAACAACAAAAACAACAATAAAACAAAATTTTTGAGTCCAGTCAGTTGTTTGAGCAAGCAAGCTTTGAGTGATTCTTCGCAATGCGAGGTTGAACGAAAAGCGAGCAGTCCCGACTTACAGTTGGGATGCGGGGTGACCTGGCGAAAAAATTTTAGTTTTATTGATAATACGATTGCTTCAGCACTTATTATCTTTACCAAAAGTACGGCTTTTTATCATCAAGGTGCAACCACTCATGCGAAAGTCCCAGGATCACACCTATTGCAATGGGAGGCAATCAAAGAAGCAAAAAAACGCGGCTGTCAATATTACAACTTCTGGGGGATACACCAACCCGGCCGCACCCCGAAAAGCTGGGACGGTCTCACTCTTTTTAAACAAGGTTTTGGAGGAGATCAAGTGAATTATCTCACAACTCAAGACTTGATATTATCTCCTAAATATTTTTTAACCTATTGGTATGAAAAATATTTGAATTGGAGAAGGGGAGTGTAAGCAAATAGAGTTTAGAATGTAGAATTAAGAATTATGATGATTTTTCGATATCAAAGTTGGTACAACCTATTTAAAAATTTAATTCTTCTTATAAGTTAATTTCTGCTTATTTTTTTTGCGTCCTAATAGCACTAAATGTTAAGAATACTTTACTATTAATATTGGCAATATCTTCAATATTATTAAGTAGTACTTTTTTTTTATTTCTTATTCCTTTTCCAATTGTTATATGAGCTTCTTCAATAGTAAATCCACCTATTCGCAATATATTTAACATTTTTATCAAAGAATTTTCTGGGTTAGTAACGGGATCGTGATGAAATTCCATGATTATTTGATCGACTTGTCCCAGTTTTCCTGATTGGGCTAACTCACACATAACGTCACCTTCGGAGCCCTCAATGTCCATTTTTAATAAATCAATATGTTCTTTTTCTTTAATTAATGTCGATAGTTTTACTTTTGGTACTGTAACTGTAAAAGCGTCGGAGTCAGTCATACTTTGTTTTCCAACATAATCTTGAGTATGATAACCTTTTCTCGGTCTGTGTAAGTAAAGAGTCGCATCTCCATCAATCTCTCCCGCTACTGCAGCATTAATTACTTGTATATCTTCCAATCCTCTACGTGCTAAGTTTTTACGCATAACGTTAAAAGTCGCCGGATTTGCTTCAATGACAGTTATTTGTGCATTTGGCGCTCTATATCTCCAATATAAGGCTGACATCGCGCCTGGGTCGCCTCCTAAGTCAATAATTCTTGGGGTATCTGATTTTGGCTGCCAGTTTTTATATTCATCTCTTACAAAAACTTCAGTAAAAATATATCCGATTTCTATCATTCGCTGAACATAAAACATGGAGTTTTCAATTAGTCCTTGATTACCCGTGTCGCCTAATATTTGTTTTGCTTGCGCACAATCTTCTCGTACTGTTTGTTGTAATACCCAAGCTAATTCTCCGATTGGATTTGATAGCCGTCCAGTTCCCCCAAAAGCTTTAATTGATTTAACGACCTCAAGTGCATTGGCCATACACCTATTGTATTACGATTTACGCGTTTTTTCAAGCTATAGGTTTATTTGGTATAAGAATATTAAATATCAAGATGAGCAATGAGAGGATAATGATCGGAACCCTTTAAATATAATTTTCTACAACTAATGCTTAAAATATTTTTTGTCCAGATAAAATCAAGCTTTTTTCTCACATGCACATGTAAGTTTTTTATTAGTAGTTTAAAAAAAACACCTCCGATTTTAATATCTATCTTATTTAGATCTGCTGTCCATCCACTATCTTTAGAGATATCTACAAAATATTTACCAAGAGTTTCGTTTTGCATTATTGCTTCTTTCCCTCTTTTTAATAAGTCAAAATTATTAAAATCTCCACAAATTATTTCATGACGAATGGATTTATTTTTGTTTAGAATACCCATTAAGTATGATAATTGTTTTTTTCTATTTATTAAGCCACCATTCTGATCAAGATGTAAACTTGTTACCCTTATGCTTATGTTTTTATATTTAAAATATCCAATTATCACTCTTCTTTGAAATGGAACTGTGATCCCTCCTGCAATCCATGAGAATATTTTTTCATGAATAGCTAAGGATTCACTATGAGGTAAAAATTCTTTCTGTTCTTTTTCTAAATCAAGTACTTTATTGTTCCAAATAATACAATTTCCCATTTCTAAAAATGATTCATCTTTACCAAGATTATAAATAGCTCTCCAATCGCTACCCAATTTATTTAGCAAAACATTCACTATAAAAGTTTTATCGGGGCGATACAATACTTCTTGTAAACAAAATATAGATGTTCCCATATTTGCCATTTTTAAAATAGTTTTTTTTACTTCTTTAGGATGTTGGGAAAATTGAATATTATATGTAACAATTACCAGTTTTTTTATTTTTTTCATTTTGATTGTTATATTTTTCCAGCTATATGGCTTCTAATAATTGAATATACCATTCTTGTAGATTCTGACAAATCTTCCAAAAAACTGGTATCTGCAGCCATTACTAAAGTATCTCTGTTTTTGATGGCGTCTAATATACTTTCATATCCATAAACAGTAATTCCATATCCTATTTGTCTTGTATGGCTATCACTACCTCCAAGAAAAGCGCCTATTTTTGGATTATGCTTATTGTTTTCAACAAATTTTCCAATATTTATGTCGTCATCTCCAAAAAATATACCTGATTTATCAAATCTCTGCAACCTTGCTTCACTAGCATTATATATTTCAATCCCATCTATATAAAGCTCCGGATCACCTGAATTAATTATTTCACTAATAAGTCCTAACGGAACAGAAGATCTCCGTGCTAAATTGGGGTGAGCTATTATTGCAAACCCCATTTGTTTATGAATTTTTTTTATTGTTGCATCTAATGGCATATTTGGTTCAATATTTCCATCAAAATTATGTGACCCTATTATGGCAGCATGATTTCCTAATAATAAAGCTTTAGCATGAAGAATTCCGGGATATCGAATTATTCGAAATAACGGTCTGACTTGTCCTACATTATGAACTAGTTGAGATATTTTTGGAGAAAATCCTGATCGGCTTTCTTGTGATGTAATAACGTCAACATTTAAACCTCTTTCTACGGCTTCGTTTAATGTTTTCCTTAAATGTCCTGAAGGTAAATAAGGTGAAATTACGGTAATACTTTCCCTCTCTCTTTTAATTGCATCATATGCATATTGCATGATGATTGATTGAGAACGCTTGCCGCTATCAACCAGTAATGTATTGTTATCATCACAAGTATAAGCTGCATCTGATACTGAAATGCCTAAAAATGATCGGTTAAATATAAGTGACAAAATATTTATTAAATCTTTGTTATCCATTTTTAACATAAAATCAATTCGTTTTCCATCAAGTGGCGTCATATTGACTCCTCCAATATAAGCTATATTATCAATAATCGATATTTTTTTATGGTCTCTACCTGATACTCCAGGAAATGGAGTATAACTAAGAATTCCTGTGGGTGCATTTGTTTGTGATACTTGACAACATCCTTTTAATAATTCTAATAATTCTACTCTTCTATTTAGGAGAAATCTTTTATATTCTCTATCTTCACTATTTAATAAAGGAAGATGATTAAACGTATTGTCAGTTACATAATCTGAAAATGAATCATGAACGATTCTTACGTCTACACCTCTATGTTGGGCTGCAATTAGTCTTTGAACGAATAAGTCAGTAAAGTGACCTGGTTCCAGAGCCATAGTTTGAATCCATACTCTATTTTGTGCCATTTGAATTTCTCTTAGTTGATCTGTAAAAAAACTTACAGTCTCAAGAATACTATAAGAATTGCTTCCTTTTTCTAATTTTTTAGTTTTTCCTTGATATAAGGCTCTTTCCACGATGATATTATATCAAATTTAGAATCCAGGAATTATTAAGGCATTTTGCGAAATCATCCTATAGAAAGAATTAAATACTATAAGTATATTTTTTTGACTAAATAGGCTCAATTTTACCTCATTTCTCTTTTAGACCTATAAAAGAAGATTCCTATGATTAAGATAGTAACAACAGGGGAGAACCAAGGAGGAATATGAAAATTAAAGCTATCAAGTACCATAATTAAACCTAATACCAGAATCGAATACATTGCTCCATTTTTTAAATATCGATATTTTTTAATGGTTTTAATGTTGCTGACAGTCAAATAACGTAATACTATCGCCCCTAAACCATTACCCAGTAAAATTAATGGTACTGAAAGAGTAAAGGCAAACGCACCCAAAACACCATCTATTGAAAATGTTGTATCAATCACCTCAAGATACATAATCTTGCTAATATCTGAACGACCTTTTTCAAGTAATTTAGCTTCTTCAGCCTGAGCGTTTTGTTTGAATCCATGAAGAATAAAAAAAGCCGTTGAACCAACCACTGCACCAAAAGCCATTAATGGATGTAGTTTAATCGCATACCAAACAATTACAGCAAGCAAGACCGATACTACTGCATAAAAACCAAATTCCTTGCCGTTGAAAAAACGGTTCTATTATTCGTAACCCAAAGTTTTTTTGTTCCATAAAAAGCCAATGAAAGAATAAGAACAGTAAAAAAGTTCCGCCTCCAATTAACAAAATTGAGGATGATGCTTCAATTGCTTGGTGCACTCTTGGATCACCGGAAAACGTTGCGGTTAGAGCACCAAACGGTCCCAAACTTGGGCTAGTCGCCCAAATAATCGCCCATGGTAAGCAACCCCGAACAACAAACACCGCAAATAAAAAACCCCATAATAAAAACCAACGCCTTGCTTTCGGTTGCATCGTTGCTAAAACTTCAGCGTTAATCACCGCATTATCAATGCTAGATACAATCTCGAACAAAGCCAAACCCAGTACGGTAAAAATCATGTTAATAACATTCATATTTTGTAAGATTTATTCTAATAAACTTTCACCAAACCCTTATTTAATACTTTATCAAAACTATTTCTTAAAAATAACAAAGACAATACTAAATAGATACAGTTAAGAGTTAGGCTTATATAAAACTTATTTGGATCGACCTTCCCTGTTGCGATTATCTCCCGTATTTCTTCAAATATATAGCTTGCAGGAATAAATTTAGCTACAGTCTGTGCCCATGTTGGCAAAATAGAAACCGGATAATATAAAGCAGAAAACGGAGATATCAAGGCAACTATAGTCCATGCAAATGTCTGTACTTTTGTTCCAAAACGTAAAATTAATCCCGCCACAAAAAACCCGACTGCCCAACCTGTCATAATTAACAATGCAATTATCGGTATAAAGTTCCATCCAAAAAATAAAATATTGACTTTATACAGTAGATACGCCATCAAAAGTGCAAAAGAAAAACTCATAAAGGCCTTAATTACACCAATAAATAAAAATGCGACTATCCATTCTCCAAACTTCAATGGGGACACAAACATATTAATCAGGTTTTCATTCCATAAATCTTCAAGTAAATTAACAGTAATTTCATACTGACCACGCCAAATAATTATCCAGAATAAGATTCCTGACATAATAATAAGAATAACTTTTGATGCATCCGGCATATAGCTTCTAAAATAGACTGAGGTTAATCCCCAAAGCATCAAATCTATTGTTGGCCAATAAAAAGCATCAGAAATCCGATCATAACTTCTTCTGAATAAATACATAAAGCGCAAAATAACGGCATAGATTCGATGAATTCTCATATTTTTCTTGTCATTTGTAAAAAATAATCCTCCAGAGTGGGTTTATTAATACTGATTTCATCATAATAAACTCCCTTATTCATTAAATCACGCAAAAATTGGGCAATTTCCCGCTCTTTAACATCAACCACGATATACCTACCATCAATCTTATATGCATAGCTTTGTTTTTGACAAAACTCTTCAGTTCTCTTAAGTCCATCTTTTACTAATAATTCAACATGAGAGATCTCAATAGTTTTTGCCAATCCCACAGGCGTATCATTAGCTATAATCTTGCCGTTATTAATAAAAATAACCCTGTCACAAACTTCCTCAACTTCAGCCATATTATGCGACGTAATTATAATTGATACATTAAATTTCTTCCGCTCTTCGAGTAGAAAATCGCGAATATAGGTTGCCACATCTGGATCAAGTGAAGCGGTTGGCTCATCAAGAAGTAGTATTTTTGGATAGTTGATAAATGCCTTTGCCAGATTAACTCTTGTCAGTTGACCTGCTGATAAATCAGTCATCGGCATATTAATTAATTGTTCGATTTTAAATATTTTCACAATCTCTTTAATACGACTTTGACGGTTTTTTATTTGATACAAGTATGATATAAATGTTAAGTTTTCTTTGACAGACAATCTCCATGGTAATTTAGTATAGGTAGAGGAGAAATTAACTTCTTCAAGTATTTCTGTTCGATTTTCACCTAGATCTTTTCCAAAATATTTTATTAAACCTGTTGTTGGTGTTAATACTCCCAGAAGCATTTGTAACGTTGTTGTTTTTCCGGCTCCATTAGGCCCCAACAAACCCAAAATCTCACCTTCCTGTAATGAAAAGGAAATGTCATTAACCGCAACCTTATCTTTAAATTTTTTCGATAAATTATTTACCGCAAGTATGTTCATGATGTTATATTGTAACACAGATGAAGCTAATTAAGTAATATTGTCATCCCAAATTACTAAGCTGTTTTATTTTTGATGAGGGATCTTGTGTAAGATTCCTCGTTTCATCAGATACAATCCTGCACCTGATTTCACTCGGAACAAAAGATTTGATTTAGTATAATTATCTCATGATCGCTTTTTCGAAACGACTTATATCGGTCCCACCCTCGCCAATTCGAAAGTTGGTTCCTTTTGCACAGATTGCAAAAAAACAAGGGGTAAAAATATACCATCTTAATATTGGCGACCCGGATATAAAAACACCTCAAGTATTTATTGATGTTTTAAATCATTGGAAAAAAAACCCAATTTCATATGGTCAATCTCAAGGAGAACCAGCTTTTCTTGAAGCCTTAAAAACTTATTATCAGCATTTAGGTTATTTATTTGTCCAGGCTAAAAATATTCAAGTTACCAGCGGGGGCTCTGAAGCAATTAGTATAATTCTTTTTGCCGTTTGTAATCCGCAAGATGAGGTAATTGTTTTTGAACCTTACTATGCCAACTATAATTCTTATGCAATTATTAATAACGTAAAATTATGTGCAATTATAACTCACTCTCAAAACGGATTTCATTTGCCAAGTACTTCTGAGATTGAAAAGTATATAACTAAAAAAACAAGAGCGATTTTAATCTGTAATCCCAATAATCCCACCGGAACTGTTTATACCAAAAAAGAAATTAATCAGCTAGTTAAAATTGCTCAAAAACATGGCTTATTTCTCATTGCAGACGAAGTTTATCGGGATTTTGTCTATGATAACCAAAAACACATATCTCTGCTTGATTATATAAAACAACTACCAAAACAAATTATTGTGATTGATAGTCTGTCCAAACGTTATAGTCTTTGCGGCGCACGCTTAGGGATGATTGTCTCACTCAATCAAAAAATCATGGATGGTGTGCTTCGTATTGCTCAAGGACGTTTATCAGCCGGATTAATTGATCAGACCATGGCTTGTCAAATAAATAATATTCCTAATAATTTTCTCTCTGATGTAAAAAAAGAATATGAAGAAAGACGTAATCTACTTTATCAAGGCTTAAAACAAATCCCAAACGTTACTTTAGAAAAACCCGAAGGTGCTTTTTATTGTATTGTCAACCTTCCCGTTAACAATGCTGAAAATTTTTGTCGTTGGTTATTAACTGATTTTCGTCTTAATAATCAAACTATAATGTTGGCTCCTGCTGCAGGATTTTATCAAAATCCCATATTAGGGAAAAAACAGGTTCGAATAGCTTATGTCTTAAATAAAAACGATTTAAAACAATCACTCCAAATTCTTGCAAAAGCCGTAACAAAATATTAATAAAGTGACTCCCTCATCAAAAAAATAACACAAAAAACAGGGTAGAGGATTAAATATGTTGTCTTAACAATATAAAGTGATAAAAGGGGACTAGTGAATAGAGAAAAAAGGGGTGGTCTTAACTAGGGAAGCAATGTCAGTAAATTTACTCTAATTTTTAATTTAAAATTTCAAACTTAAGATTGAATAACACAGTATAGATTATTGTAATAATCCAACCACTTCTCTGCTTCCCACTCTCCGTGACGTCGTAAAAGATATAATTTACGACGTTATTGATATTCGCTTCCCTGGATATATATCAATCATTATTGTCTTACATGCCATATTTTTATCTATACAAAAAGAATAGAGTACCAAAACACATACCACCCTCTTTCTTTTACATATCTTTGTTTATAAACAATACTTCGATAAATTTATAATTGATCATTTTGTTTCGTTATTGGCCTCTTCTCTGATAGTAATTTATCAAAGATTAAAATATACAATATTTAGATCGTTTTATTGCTCTATATTGTAATTATTGAAGCTAAAATATCTCACGCTGCTCCGTAGATTATACCTATGTCTTGATTTTGGCTTGTTGTATCATGCTAACTATTAATTTTAAGGCTACTTTATATATTAATACTGATCAATTGGTTAATATATTTAGATTGTCATAACAAACTAAAGTTGAATTAATAAAGCTAAAATATTAAAACTCACTCTCTTTAGATAGCAAGACCAATGCCACACTTTATATTGCTAATGCAATCTAAAATATAAATTTTAAAGCTATAGTTTTTTCTTTTTCTCCTTAAAAGAATATTAATATTCGAGCATAAGATAATCTAAACGCAACATAATGAAGCTAATTTATCTTAGTTATCCACATACTGCCAGGAGTATAAATAGGAAAAAGAGTGTAGCAATCTGCTAGTAATGTTGACTGGTTATATTATTTGTAATTCACACGTACATATTAAATATATCTTATAGTATTTATTAACTATAGGATAAAATACTATAAGATATATTATTTACGACCGTTATCTTTCCCTTCTCCCCTCTCCTCCACTTTCTTGCTTATCATCAAAATCTTCTACCACCTCAAAGACAGAAAACTAATTAATATAACAAATCCAATAACAAAAATATATTCGCGAATAATTTCTTTAAAAAAACGTTTATTGAAATAGCTATAAACAAGTCCGGCTAAACTATAATAGCTTGCCGAAAGTAATAAAGCACTAATGGCGGCTCTCATGGGAATAAAAGATAACCAAACTGCCAGTTCGGCCATGATTATACCGATAATTAAACAATAATAAAAAATTTCTTTTTCAATGATTAAATCCAATTTAACTGTCCATAATAAATGTAACAACATCACCGCAGTAAGTAATAACAACGAAATACCATTTATAAGAAAATTCAATTGTAACGACAAAATTACATTTATAATTAAAAAAAATAATAATACTTGAAAAAAATAATTGACTGAGAATGCTGCCCGATATAATTGCAAATTTGTTTTTACTCCAACGTTAAAAATGTTAACTGTTAACAAAATTGCATATAATGACACTCCATACAAAATAATAAATGGGAACCTTGTTAGCCAACGAACTGGGAACAAAAAGTAAAAAAAATATAACGAAATCGTGAAAAAAAGCGGTATCACAAATAACATTATCCATTCAACTTTCCTTATCCCCTCACTAATCGTTAACCATGTTACAACATAGGTTACTAATAAAAATATTGGGATAAAAATCCACGCCTTATCAAAAAAATAAAAGGTCGCAATCAACATAATCCCAGACATAAAGAGTGTTCCTACAACAACCCTTATCCGCTTATCAAATTTCTTCACCTTATTAGTCAATAAGTTTAAATATTTTTTAAACATAGTTAGCAAATACGATATGAACATCATCAAGTTCCTCAAGCGAACTGATTACGTCAACTACCGAATTAATATCTTCAGATTTATCAAGAAAAACTGTTGTCAGTGGCTGATAATATAAATCTGCGGTTGTTTTAATTTGATATATCACTTGTAAATCATTAAACTTATGAATATTCATAAATGGAAAATAAATAATCGTATTTATTTCATCCTCTTTTATATCAAATGCACCTAACTTTTCAACTAACGATAAAGTTATCGTATCATTATATTTAGTTTTGTCCAGCATAATCATTGCGCAACGTCTAAATAAATAAGAAACCGCTCCTTGACTTACCAGCTTTCCCCCACCTCGCTCTAACTTGGTTTTTATCTCAGATGATGTTCGATTGGAATTATCTGTTGTAGCATAAATAATAAGCGCTACTCCATGAGGAGCATAAGCCTCATATATCATTTCTTTTAGGTTAATTTTGTTATCACCACTCCCCTTTTCAATTGCTCGTACAATACTATCTTTTGGCATATTAGCTTGATGTGCCTGATCAATAGCTAAGCGTAGTTTAAAATTATTATCAGGATTTGTGACACCATTATTCTCTAGGACTGACATTGTAATGAGTCGAGATATCTTAGTAAATTGCTTTGATTTTACTTTATCATTAGCTTCTTTTTTTCTTTTTATATTTGACCACTTTGAATGTCCAGACATAAATATAAGTTAAAAGTTATAAAGTTAATAAAGTTTATAAAGTTACAATGTGTCTTCAATATTACTTTATAAACTTGTCACTTTATAAACTTTATAACTGCTTTTTATTATACTTGACATTCAATAAAAAAAACATATACTGTTGCTATTTATGACTGATATTGAACACTTAGAACAATTGGCAATTGAGGCTGCTTTAAAATCTGAATGGAAAAGTGCGATTGTTTATAATTTAAAGATTCTTGAAATCGAGATTGACGTTTCTGCATTACTACGTCTCGGATATATTAACTTTAAAATCGGGAATTGGAAAGAAGCTCGTAAACATTATCAAAAAGCCTTAAAAATTCAGCCTCTTAATCATCTTGCACGTATTAACTTGGAAAAAGTAAAAATTCTTGAAAAAAAGGAGTATAAAAATAATAATAATTATAACACCGTTGATTTAAATCAATTTCTTGAAATTACCGGTAAAACTAAAAATGTCCATTTAGTAAATGTTGGACAAAAAAATATTATTGCTGCTTTAACTATTGGACAACCTGTTAATCTAATACAAAAAAAACGTAAAATTGAGGTCCGAACTGTAGAAAACGAATATGTTGGCTCTCTTCCAGATGACCTTTCTAAACGATTGTCTCATTTTATTAAAGCCAATAGTATTTATGAGGCTTTTGTAAAAGAAAGTGATCTCACCTATATTGTTATTTTTATCAGAGAGGTTAAAAAAGGAAAAAGGGTTGCCAACTACCTATCTTTTCCACGCAATATTCAGTCACAATTAAATAAAATGGGTCAGGATGAAAAAAATGATCAGCAAGATGACTCTGAAGAAGAAGTTTGGGATGACGAAGTCTCCGATGTTGGTCGTTTAGAAAACGATTTAGAAGAAGATAATTTTCTTCCTGTCCAGTCTGAAGATGATGAGGAATAATGTTTTATCTGCTGTTTAAAAAAAATTATTGAACCTTTTATGGTCTTCCCTGTAATAATTTTCTTTAATGATGAAGGGAGATCATAATCATACATAGAAATTACTGCAATAACAATCGATAAAATCAGTATGGTTAAAAATATATAAATCATTGTTAATCAATTTCCCACTCTTTTTCTAAACTATTTAAACGAATAATAATATCAACCGGACCTGTCTCTATCTTATTTTTACTACATTGGAAAAAATTTACAATCGCATCAACAGTTTTAATAATCTTAATACTATTATAGTCAACCTGACACCTTACATTGTTTTTCTGCTGAAGATTTTCAGAAAGATCAACTATCTTAATTCCATTTCCTTCAATAATGTTACTTAATAACAAAGCCGTACGGTAATCTTTTTGATAAATTATCTGAACATTTGCACGCTCTCCCCTGAGCTCCTTACTATACCAATAACCAAGATACTTACTTGCAAAATTATTACTTTGCCAAACACGATCATTATTTTTATCAGTTATTACTAAACTTGCAATATTTTGATTTATCTCTTGACCTTGAAATAAAAATAAAATAGACAAATATAATCGATCGAATAATCTAGCATTACTTTTATAACTGACAAGTTGTTTAAGTGAAGGTAATATCATTGCATTTTTTGGCCCATGTTGATATATCAGTTCGCTATCTGGGTAAAAATATATTTTTGTAAAATTGGAAAGAGCGGCCGACATTGTCTTTTGCAATAATTTTGGTGCTTTTTCTAGTTTCATTAACTTGCCTAAAGATCCAATCCGATACTCTCCATAGCCCCCAGGAACTTTGACTCTTGCATCAGAAGGAAGGCTGATCCGATAATGAATCTTGTTTTCAAGATCAAGCGAGTAAAAAACAACATCTTGTCCATAAAAAACTAAGTTTAA
>PFTH01000044.1 GCA_002789465.1 Candidatus Roizmanbacteria bacterium CG_4_9_14_0_8_um_filter_34_12
TTTTTGATTTAAGGTTGACAAGACCGCCACTTGGTTTTTTAAAAGTTACCGTATAGTTGGTAATAGATGTACCTGTTGGTACCTGGACCAGACAGGTAAAGCTTAACTCTTTACTGGTTTTCTTAGGAGTCAGTTCCAGACACTGACAGGATTTAGCCGCCTGTGTTGGTGCATTTGTTAGACATCTTCCACAGGGAGTCGGGGTGACGCAGACACTACAGCTGCAAACGGTAGTTGTTGGTCCGCAAGGTTCATACTCGGGCGGTCGATAGTTAGGATCAACACAAACCCGATAGCTTCTTTCTTGATTACAGTATGAAGTACAGTTGCCACATTCGTTGGTGGCACAACATACTCTTACCGTCTGTGTTCTGGTCTCAAATTGAGTGCAGGGAACACCCGGATCAGTTTTACAATTTCTTTGCTGGTTCGAACACCGCCAGTTACCTGAACAGTCTTCTTGAGTCGTTGCTCCAGTCGAATAACAAACACTACCTCCTCTTCCTCCGCCACCAAATATTACCTGGCCTCTGACAGAAAAATTTATCTGCCTGATAATAAAGAACACAAACAACAATAATAATAAAAATAATAAGATTTTATTTTTATTCATGGTTTAGCAAATTAATAAACAAGACATTGTCAATAATTAATGATAGACCATTTTCCCTACAGTCGTTAGCTTGAGAGCAGACGAATTTTTTATCTTCATTAAGATAAGAGTCGATAAACTCTGATAGTAATTGATTATACAAACTCTCATAGGAAGAAAGATTTTTTAAGGCAGTTAAAACAAACAGCTTTTGGGTAGCGTTCATCTTTTGATAAAGACTATCGTTAAAATTAGTAAAAAAATTATCACTGGTTTTTAACCAGCCGTCATCATTGGTTGCTTGATAAAACATCCGCTGATTTTGTATTAAAAGACCGATGTTGTCCTGATTTTCCGGTAGTAAATCAAGCGCATTTTGGTAGCTAGCCAACGCTTTCTGATAATATGGATCTTCAAAGGTAATCAGATAATAGTTTAAATACTGTTTCGATAGATGAACATAGGCATTAAAAGATTTAGGTGAATAGTTTTCTAGTTGAGAAAGGTTTTGTTTGATAAACTCAAGGTATCTTGGGTGTTTGTTGTAGTTATAGAGTTTAAAATAAGGCTCAAGGACAAAATAACAGTCTTTTTCATTTTCTTTATTCTCCTGACAGTGGTTTGTCAGCGAATCAACAAGATCAATAGCCTGACTGATATACTGGTTGTCTTTTTTCTTTTGAAAAAGATCTAAATAAAAAGAGGCCAAGTAACTGTTGGCTTGATAACTGATTTCCTGGTTATTATTGGAAAGTTTATAAAAAGAGCCATCTTTTTGCGTATTAATATAATCAAGGAGTTTTAATATGAGCGAATCATAATCTACCCCTTCTTCTTTTTTTATCTTTTGGGGTGGTATGGCTGCTGTTTTTCTATTAGAGGATGTTATTGGTGATTGATCCTGAGATTGAGATCTATTAAACTCGGTTTTATTAATTTTAGTTTTTTCTTGTTTTTTGGATAGGGAGACCAGAATAACAAGGATTAAAAGCAGAATAACGCCTCCGATAACCAAAACCAATAATATTTTTTTATTGGTTAGTTTTTCCATGATATTAAGTATAATATATTCTTGTTTTTTTCATAAGTCAATCTAAGTTCTCAATCGAATCCGAACACTTGTACTAAAATGTTCGGATATGAAAAACCATAAAAAGATAGGTAAAAAGGAAAGAAGTTTAATCGCTCGAATGTTGGCTCAAGGGAAAAAGATTAGAGCAATTGCCCGAGAACTTTGTAGGTCACCATCAACCATTAGCGAAGAAGTATCAAGAAACCAAGTTTGGGATGGTGATAGATTTGTTTACGAATCAATCATTGCTCAAGAAGAATATGAGAGGCGGAAATCTAAAGCCGGAAAAAGAGAACCACTAAAAAACAAGTGGATTTACCAATACGTAATTAATCATCTACAGTTGGGGTGGGCGCCTGAACAGATATCAGGAAGATTAAAAATAGAACACCCGTTGGTTAAATCAAGGACAGTTGGAATGGAAACAATTTATCGGTATATTTATGACCCTGAAAACAAGGATGAGATTCTGTGGGAATATTTACCACGAGGTCAAAAGAAACGAAAGAAACAAAAGGGTCGATCTGTCCACAAGAGTCATATTAAGGCCAGAATATCAATAAGCAAGAGACTGGCTCGGGTAAACAAACGAAAAGAGTTTGGTCATTTTGAAGGAGATTCGGTTGAAGGAAGAAGATCCGTCGGGGACGGAATCCATACAGAAGTTGAACGAGTATCGAGAATGTTTTTTGCTGTAAAAGTTAAAAGAATTAATTCGGAAGAAACTATTAGAGTTCAAACAGAAATATTTGAAAAGTTACCGTCAACCGCCCGAAAGTCAGTGACACTTGATAACGGACGGGAGAACCATTTGCACATGAGATTAAACAAAATCTTAAATATGAAAACATATTTTTGTCATCCATATGCGTCATATGAACGAGGAACCAATGAAAACACCAATGGTTTACTTCGAAGATATTTGCCAAAACAGACCGATTTTACAGGCCTAACTCAAGACGAACTTGATGAGATAGTTTCAGAGATTAATAACCGACCAAGAAAAGTGTTAAAATATAAAACAGCACAAGAAGTTTTTACAAGTTTAATCAACAACTGTTCGGATTCAACTTAGAATTCAGGATTCATGCTATAATACTCGTATGGATAAATATACGGATAAAATCATTCCAGTTTTGAAAAAATATGGCGTTATACGTGCGTCTTTATTTGGATCGATGGCACGTGGGGAAGACAATAATAAAAGTGATATAGACATTCTTATTGAGCCGGCTAGTGGAACAACGTTATTCGATATGGCCGGTATACAGATTGATCTTCAAAAAAGTTTAAAAAAATCAGTAGATCTTGTAACTTACGGAAGCGTTAATCCGATGTTGAAAAATCAAATTTTACGAGATGAAAAGGTTATTTACCAAATATGAAAAAAGATAATTCAATATTTCTCAACCATATTCTGGAAACAATTAAGGATATCGAGGATTATATAAAAGATACACCCTTACCAGAGGATTTTATTACTGATAAAAAAACTCATGATGCAGTTTTACGAAGTTTTCAAGTCATTGGAGAAGCTGCAAATAACCTAGATGAAGAGCTTATAAATTATCAGACAGATATCGAATGGGAAAAAGTAATTGGGATGAGAAATTTTATTATTCATGAATATTTTGGAGTGGATTTAAAAATTGTATGGGCCACGATTAAAGAAGATTTACCAGCGTTCAAAGAGAATATAGAAAAATTACTTCAAAAGATTACTCATTCATCTTGATTATTACTAAGAACGCGATGACAAGTAACCCAAACCCCAAAAACTCCAAATACTGCGGCCAGAAGATGATAGTAATATTTGCCCTTTGGGTCGCCG
>PFTH01000084.1 GCA_002789465.1 Candidatus Roizmanbacteria bacterium CG_4_9_14_0_8_um_filter_34_12
TTTTCTTGAGAAACAATTGGATAGTCACCTGACTTCAAAAAATCTTTTCTTTGAATTTTTTTTGTATAGGTAACATGTTCCAAACATTCTTCGAGTTTTTTTGTTTGCCAATTAGTTTTCATTTATTATATTGTTAAGTCCTTACTAAAATCAGAAAATACACGGCCCCTATTTATTAAATCCGAATAAGTTATAATTTCAATTCCGTGTAATGAATTATTTAGTTTTCTTAAACCCTCTTTTTGAGGTAACAGCCAATCGGTACTTTGACCGATCAAAATAAAAGCTCTTGGTTTTAAAAGCGAAAATTCTAATTCATATACATTTCGAATATTTCGTTCAATTTCAAACCTCAGTCTCTCAATTTCTCCTAAATAGTTGACAACTTGACCTATTGCGTAATTTGAGGCATCAGACCAAACCCAAGATCCGTTATGTGAAGTATCTTTAATAACAACGTTTTCCGATGGTAATTTTATTTCAAGTACATCCACAAACTGATCAAGTGTTGGAAATAAATAGTCTGGCATTATTCCGGTAATATTTATTTTTTGTTTCTCGATTGGATCATGATAATTAACCCCAAAAAGCCAGTTATGTGTATAAATCCACTTTTGCCACGAGTCGTTTCCTGTAGTTTCTGAAAAATCTCCCTTTAATCTTACTTCAAGTTCATCAACAACTGTGCCTCTTTTCATTTGAAGGTGACCTGCAGACAATTTATTAGCAACATCTGGATAAGAATTAATTAAAAGCTTCCAAAAATCACTAGAATAACCCTTATCTAAAACTTGCTGAATAAGTTGTTTTTTGTTTCGATCATCTACTATTATTACTTTATCTTTTTCTGCAATTATATATTCTGTTGATCCATACTTAACCCCTTGTTTTGAAATTAATTTCCTTTTTTCAACATCGCCTATCAATTTATCCAGTTGTTGAGTACCTAGTTCAATGTGCGTACCTTCATAAAATTTAAGTTTCCTAAAATCCTGTTCAGGTATCTTTTCCCATTTGTCCCTTCTGTTTTTTTTAATCTGATTAAGTCTCCTCTCACTCCGCCAGGATGAACTTCTGGGAAAAAAACCAAAGCAATATCTGGAGTTTCGTCCAAAAGGATGCCTTTTGTTTTAACAAAATCTTTTCCGACAGAAATAGTTTTGATAATATCTGTCATAAAATTTAACTCAAATATTTAGAAATATTATTTTGAATGTTTTTTGATTCTCTATCTAATTTCGATATTTCCTCCAAAATCTCTTTTGGTTCGCGGAGTTTTTGGTCAGTGTTTTTGTTGGGGTTTTTGACGGAGAGGTCGAAGATTTTTTGATCTACATTAGCCATATCTATGGTCCAAGAATTTTGGGAATTGGCCTTGGTTTTTTGTAAAGTTACAAATTCTTCCAAATCTTTTTCGTTTAACGGATTAGTCTTGCCCAAATTTCTTGATAAATTCAACTGATAAAACCAAGTCTTTTTAGTCTGTGATCCTTTTTCAAAAAACAAAATCACTGTTTCAACACCGGCTCCGGTAAAAGTTCCACCTGGTAAATCAAGAACCGTGTGAAGATTGCAACTTTCAAGAAGCAGTTTTCGAAGCGAAATCGAGGCGTTGTCAGTGTTGGAAAGAAAAGTATTTTTAATCACAATACCAGCTCGACCACCAGCTTTGAGAATTTTTATAAAATGTTGTAAAAATAAAAACGCTGTTTCACAGGTCTTAATCGGAAAATTCTGTTGGACTTCTTTTCTAATTCCTGCACCAAATGGTGGATTAGCCAGAACGATATCGAACCTATCTTTTTCTTGAATATCGGAAATGTTTTCCGCCAAAGTATTTGTGTGAATTATGTTTGGCGCTTCAATCCCATGGAGAATCATATTCATCACTCCGATGATATAAGCAAGCGATTTTATTTCCTTACCATAAAAAGTCTTTTTCTGAAGAATTTCAACATCTGAAGTTGATAATTTTTTACTTTCTTTTAGATAACTAAAGGCCTCAACCAAAAACCCGGCTGAACCAACGGCCCCATCATATATTTTTTCACCGATTTTTGGCGCAACCACTTTAACAATTGTTTTAATTAACGGACGCGGGGTATAAAACTCTCCGCCATTACGCCCTGCATTACCCATGTTTTTTATCTTGCTTTCGTAGAGATGAGAAAGTTCATGTTTTTCCGAATCAGTTCGAAAACGCATCCCATCAACAATATCTAAAATATTACGAAGTGCATATCCGCTTTGAATTTTATTTTTTAGTTCGCTAAAAATTTCCCCAATTTTATATTCAATTGTGTTTGAGCTATCTGAAGTCTTGAATTTTTTAAGATAAGGAAAAAGTTCATGATCAACAAAATTTATCAAATCGTTTCCGGAAAGAGCTTTATTATGATCAAGTTTTCCATCGGTCGTTTTTGGATATGCCCAAACTTCCCATCGAAATTTCTGATCAATGATATATTCGTATTTCTTGCCGGCAAGAGCCGCTTCGGTTTTTTTATCTTCTTCAAAATCATTAAGATATTTCAAAAAAAGAATCCATGATGTTTGTTCAATATAATCAAGTTCTGTTCCGACCCCAGCATCCCGATGAAGAACATCATCGATATTCTTAAACGATTGTTCAAACATATCCCCCTATTTTACATCTTTTCAAGGAGATTAAGTATGAAAAGCAAGTGGATAAATATATAAGTAACGGAAACATGTTGGTAAAAGACAACCTCTTTGCAATCCAAATTAGCGCAAATAGTAAATAGAGTCAATAGGGGAAAAATTTAAAATTTTTTGACGAGTTTATCCTGAATAAGATCGAAGAACTCATGATAAGTTTTTGACATTTTTTATTTTAAATAAACTATTAAACAATCATCTTATTATCTCTTCGCTATAATACATAGATGACAGAAATACCAAAACAAACACCAAGAGACTATGTGTTGAATATTATGCAAAGTAAAGCATGGTATGGATTTAATCCTATAAATCATGCATTTAATTGGAAAACAAGCGTTGATACGATCGCAGCTTCTCTGGACATTGACCCAAGGAAAACTGCAGAAGTAATTACCCTCGCCTTTACTCCTGAATGTCTTTCAAGAGTTACCACAAAAAATGGTGAGCAAATTCCACTTTTACAAGCGGTCATTAACATGGGAATAACTCCAGATATTTGGACAGTTGGCGATCCAATCTGGCAAAAAACAAAGTTTAAAAAAAGCGGAGCTTTCTTCCTCTATCCACGGTCGGAAAGAAAAAATCGTTTTCATTGCTCTAAAAAAAATAAACATAAGGCTTTAGACAAGATTATTCAAGGATTAATTGAACAGGGGAAAAAACAGATAATTGTGGTTGACGATAAGCTTAACAATGTTGAAAATTTGGAAGCAAAGTATACGGCAAAAGAACAGAGTGTTATTGGATGGTATATGAAGTTAAACGACCCACAAGCAGACGCAACGGCATTTTACAACTGGCTCCAAGAGCAATCTTTTAATCCAAACGAGGTGGGTCTTGTTTTTGACTTTGATGGAGTTGTAGCAGACACTGACGGAGTGTTGTTTGGTCCAGCCACAGATAATCTTTGGCGTTTACTCTCTTAAAAAAGAGAATGCTTTCTTTAAAAAAATTCGAATTCATTGT
>PFTH01000022.1 GCA_002789465.1 Candidatus Roizmanbacteria bacterium CG_4_9_14_0_8_um_filter_34_12
TGGTGATCATTCCTGCCGTTTTCCACCCTGATAAATAAATTAGCTTTTGCACTCTGGGCAAATGCATCCCAGAAATCATAGATAAGCTCTGTACTTAAATCACCGACTTTTTCGCGGTCAAATTCACAATTTAGTTGAAAAGCATAACGACCGGAAAAATCTATCGCCGTGGTTGCCAATGTTTCATCCATCGGTAAAATGAAAAATCCATATCGGTTGATACCTTTTTTATTTCCTAATGCTTCAGAAAAGGCTTGGCCCAAAACAATTCCGATGTCCTCAACAGTGTGGTGTTCATCAATAAACGTATCTCCTTTAGCTTTTATATCAAGATCAAATAAGCCATGTTTGGAAAATAGATCTAACATATGATTAAGGAAACCGATAGGAGTCTCGATTTTCCTTTTTCCACTGCCATCGACATTGAGGTCGATTAAGATTTCCGTTTCATTAGTTTTTCTAACTACTTTTGAAATTCTTTTCATAGTAAATATTTAATAACTTGTAATACTGATGAAAACCTTTTTGATCCTATTTTTTGTTTTCCTACATATATGCACGGTATTCTAGCTTTTTTAGCAGAGATAACGTCACTTGGGCTATCGCCAACATAGATAGTATTCTTAAACTCCATTTTTTCAATCACAGCAAGAAGCATGTCTGGTTCCGGCTTGCCGTTGATGATATCTTCCATAGCAACGATGCAATCAAATAATCCTTGCAATTTATTCTTTTCAATTACATATTGAGCTTCTTTCCTTGGTCTGCCTGTCGCAATGGCTAGTTTTTTATATTTCTCTTTCAGCTGCTTTAGTATTGCTTTAGATATTAATACTGGTTCGTTATCAATTAATCCTTTTCTTTTGGAATTTCCAAGATATATTTTTTGAAAATATGATTTAACTTTTTCGTAGGCAATGCTAGGTTTATTGATAAGCGCGTATGTTGCGTCCCAATCATTATTCATCCCAATTTTATTTTTAATATTATCCACCTCTTCTTTTTTAACTTCCCGATTTAAAAAATAACTACTTGTTAGTCTAATTGCTTCACGATAGGATTTTGAAACATCGACAAGTATTCCATCCATATCAAAAATTATTCCGTCAAAATTGCTTTTCATAAGTTGTTTAAAATTTTAATAACTTTATTATTTTGAGCAGAAGTGCCAATAGTTATTCGAAATGCTTTTCCAGTAGAAGAAAAATCATAATAACGAACAGCGATTTTATTTTGTCTAAAATTTGTTCTGAGTTTAAAGAATAAGGTTTCGTTAGTTTGAATAAATAGGTAGTTACCAAAAGAAGGATAAATTATAAACTTATTATTATTCTTTATTGCCTTATATATTCTTTCCCTCTCCATGATTATTTGATTAATAATTTCTTTTCGGGATTTAATATCTTCCAAAGAAACTAATCCTGCCAACTCAGCCGCAACATTGACGTTATACGGTGGCTTAATTTTCATTACTTGGTTAATTAAAAATGGAGAAGCGATAAGATATCCCAACCTTAAACCGGCAATCCCAGCCCATTTACTAAAAGAGCGAAGAATAATAAGATTGGAATTCTTTTTCATGAGAGGAAGAACGGTAATGTTTGAAAATTCAAAATATGCCTCATCAATTAAAACGAGTTTTTGAGTATCAAGAATTTTAATAATATGGTTGAGATTGGTTAAATTACCAGTAGGATTGTTAGGATTACAAATAATAATCAGTTTTGTTTTATTATTGATGTTATTGAGTATTTTCTTAATATCTATTGCAAAATCCTTTATTCTAGGAATATTAATAATGACCCCACGATTTAAAAATGTAGAAGTGGAATAACTACCAAAAGTTGGTGGAGAGTTTATTACCTGATCTTTTGGTTCAAGGATAAGTCGTAACAAAAGATCAATAAGTTCATCTCCACCTGAACCAACTACTATATTATTTTCTGGTATTCCAACATACTTACCAATTACTCGTTTTAAGCGTTTGTATTCCGGATCAGGGTAAAATTGAAATCCTTTGAATTTTAACAACACAGAATTGAGACTTTTTGATGGTCCAAATATGTTTTCATTAGCATCGAGTTTATTGATTTTTTCGATCTCAACTTTATTTTGTTCACTAATATCATAAGCAGACGGAACTGCTTTATATTCTTCATATTGAATTAGATCACTTCTTATAAATTTGGTTAAATTAATACTTTTCATAAGTTTTTTTCATTATTAATAAATCGTATGGAAACTGATTGTTTATGAGCCGGTAATTTTTCTACTGTGGCAATTGTTTCAATGGTATTCTTAATATTTTTTAACCCTTGTTTGGTACATTCTTGAACCTGCATCCATTTGCCATAAGAACCAACGCCAAGCGGTGCATACATTTTTGCCATACCACCGGTAGGTAATACGTGATTGGCACCGGTTGCATAATCACCACTTGATTTTGATGTCCAATTGCCTAAAAATACTGAACCGGCATCGGTAATTTCTTTGACCAGCCGTTCGGAATCTTTTATCATTATTTCTAAGTGCTCTGGTGCATATTCGTTAGTGAATCTAATAATTTCATCCATATTATCCGCTACGGCAAACATTCCGTATTTTTTTAAAGATTCTCTTGCTCGATTTTGAGTTTCTAGTGTTTTTAATTGCTTTTCGATTTCAATTATGCTTAATCGAGCAATCTTTTCTGATGTCGTTAACAATACACAGGCGGAATCTTCTCCGTGTTCACCATCAGCCAATAAATCAGCAGCAATAAAGGCAGGATTTGCTGTTTCATCAGCGATTATAAATACTTCAGATGGACCGGCTGGCATATCAATACTTATTTTTTCAAGAGCCAACATTTTAGCAGCGGTTACATAAGAATTACCGGCGCCAAAAATCTTATAGACATTCGGTATTGTTTTTGTCCCGTAAGTCATAGCAGCTATTGCTTCAGCGCCACCGACTTTATATATTTTCTTTAATCCAATCATATCTGCGGCAACAAGTGTTACTGCTGGTATTTGTCCATCTTGTCCTGGAGGAGAACACATAATTATTTCCTGACAACCGGAAATTTGAGCTGGAATTGCACTCATTAAGACGGAAGACGGGTATATCGCCTTTCCACCAGGAATGTATAAACCGACTTTTCTTATTGGCCGCCATTCTCTCCAAACTCTAATTCCTTTTTCAGATCTAACCACAGTGTCTTTTTTAGAAGGAAGTTGGGACATTTGTACAAGCGTAATATTCTTAATCATTTGCTTTAATGCCTTGATTGTTTGCATATTCACATATTTGTAAGCTGTCTTAATTTCTTCTTTTGTTACATGAATCGTTCTGTAGTTATTAGCATCGTAACGTGATTGATATTTCTCCAATATCGTTTTATCGCCGTTATTTTTCACATTATCCATAATCTTTCGAACTAAAGGCATAATTGTTTCATTACTACCGGCTGATCGATTGATGATTCTTAAATAATCCTGCTTAGATAAATTCTTAAGTTTAGTTACTT
>PFTH01000115.1 GCA_002789465.1 Candidatus Roizmanbacteria bacterium CG_4_9_14_0_8_um_filter_34_12
TTTATCAATTCTAATTTTTTTCTTTATTATTCAAGCAATTTATGTTTTTACTATTCCACTATTATTGATTTCCTACTTCATCTCCATACCAATTAATTTTCTTATTTATTTAATCCAACCTTCTTGTGAGGTTATTAAAAATAAAATAAAAACTGATTTTATCAGAACACACCTTCTTCAATCGGAAAATCAGATTGTTGTCGAAAGATGGTTTGATTATTTTTACAAAAATTTCATAGAAAAAACCCGTTGGTGGAAACTTCATTCTCTTTTTTTGACTCCACCACTTGGACGTGACTGGACACAAGGATATACACCAACACTTGATGACTTCTGCATTAATTTGACCTCAAGTGAATATCAAAAACCAATTAAAAGAATATTCGGCCGAGAAAACGAAATCAAAACAATTGAAACTGCACTTACCAAAACCCAATCAGCAAATGTAATCATTATTGGAGAAGAAGGTGTTGGAAAACATACCCTTATTGATGATGTTGCTTATCATATTTACAACGGTCAAACAAATCCTTTACTAGCCTATAAACGTCTCCTTAAAATTAATCTTGAAAAAATCCTTACCCAAACAACAGACCAGAAACAAAGAGAAAATCTTTTATCTGTATTACTTGAAGAGGCTGAAGAAGCAAAAAATGTAATTATACTGATTGATAATTTTGATAAATATGTATCCGGTGACCAAGATCGCGTTGATCTTACTTTAGTGTTTGAAAAAATGGCAAAATCAGAACATCTACAGATTATTGGAATAACAACTCCATTCCTCTATCAAAAGCATATCTATAACAATGATCATCTCAATCACTTATTCACACCAGTCAACATTAAGGAAATCAACCGCTCACAAGCAGAAGAAATCATGCTTGACGTCTGTCTTCGTTATGAAAAACATTATCAAATAACAATTCCTTACGAAACCATCATCGCCACAGTTGATAAGTCAGATTTTTATATTACATCAATTCCTTTTCCTGAAAAAGCGATTGATTTACTCGACCATGCTTGTTCGAGTTTACTTGAAAATTCTAAATCTAAAAAAAATCTTGTTCTCCTTCCAGCTCACATTGACGAAACGCTCTCATCAATAACACATACGCCAACACAATTATCCCAAAAGATAAAAGATAAACTAAACAGTCTTGAAACTGATCTTAATAATAAAATAATTAATCAAGGTGTTGCTATAAATAGTTTATCAAGCGCCCTGCGCCGTTCTTTTGTTTTATTAGGTAAACGCAAAAAACCACTCGCATCTTTTCTTTTTCTTGGTCCAACCGGAGTTGGCAAAACTGAAACAGCTAAAGCATTAAATTCAATTTTTTTTAAAGATACTCCTATTATTCGTTTTGATATGTCACTTTACCAGTCAAAGGATGATATTCCAAATTTAATCGGCTCACCCGAAACAAATCAACCTGGACAACTCACGAATGCGCTACGCAATAATCCATATGGAGTTCTTTTGCTTGATGAAATTGAAAAAGCAGACCGTGATTTACTGAATATTTTTCTAACTATTTTTGATGAGGGCTATTATAATGATGGTAATGATAAACGAGTGGATTGTAAAAATTTAATTATTATTGCCACATCCAACGCAGGAACAAATCTTCTATTTACCAAAAATACTTCCTTGATTAGTCCAAAAATAACAAATAATCTAATCTCTTTTCTTACTGAAGAAAATTTATTTTCTCCAGAATTTCTCAATCGTTTTGATGGTGTCATACTTTTTAATCCAATCGATAAAATTTCCGCTGAAACTATTGCTAAGGCAAAGTTACAAATAATTATTAATGATATATATAAACTTTATAAAGTTAAAATATCAGTAAAAGATGAAATGATTAATCAAGTAGTAGCAAGTTCCAATTACGCTCAATTCGGAGCACGAGAACTTGAAAGAACACTACGTCAAACCATCGAAGACAAAATCGTCAAGTTAATTTTGGAAAATAAAGTTAAAGAGGGCGACTCCATATCTTTATAAAAATCTTATATACATTTTAAACCATATCCAACGTTTTTTTTTGTATAAATCACTTTAGAACTAATACCGAGCAAACGTAATTTAATCCTTAATCTATTTATTGCCATATCAAGTGCCCAATCTGAATATCCTAATTGTGAACTGTCTTTCCAAACTATGCATGCTAGTTGAGTTCGAGTTAAGGTTTTATCTTTGTTTTTGATAAGTTCGTATAATAATTTTCTTTGAGATCGTGATATTAGCGCAGTAATATTAATTCCGTTGATAATAATTTCCCTATGATTTTTTATTGAAAAACTAACCTGTTGATGTAGTAGGGAAGATGCGTAATTTTCTATCAGTTTAACTTTAATTATATACTCACCTTTTTCAAAATATACTAATCCAATTTTTATAAAGTATTCGATTATGTTTGCGTTTAAATCAATCGATTCTTTTTTTATTAACTTTAAAATTGTCTGTTGTTCCACCTCATCATATTCAGAAAAAACCGTTTTTATATGTAATTTCATCTCTTCATGATTAAAAATATTTTTCGCATCACCAGATACACTATAATAACGAACAGCTTCATCCACCAACCACAAGCGACCACCACACATTAAAATAATATTTTTGATGATTTTTTCTGGTAATCTAGTTTTGTATTCATCTTCTTTGAAGTAAATATAATGCTTAACTGCTTCAGCAGAGTAATAAGGAACAATAAAGATATTTTGAATTATTTTATCGCTTCTAGTTATAAGCTCTAAATATTTTGGTAAATAAATATTTTTATAAAAGAAAAATAATAAGGAAATATTAGGTTTATTAAAAAAGGCCTCACTTAAAATTGGTAAAGTTTTATTTTGTTTTGTTAAAATCTGATCTGTATTAAGGAATAATATGGCTGCTTGACGATTTTTTACTTGAAATAAAATTTCTTTGATTTTTTCTGATAATGATTTAAGTGATAATGTTAATAAGTCTAATATCACGATTTCTATTTCTTCATAATTAGGAATATACCGCTCTAATAAATCTCTTCTTTCCATTAGATATTGAATATGATAAGGTTGACTTCTAGGTGTCACGTTAATAATCGATCCAGACTGACGACGAGCAATCATTTTTAGCCATGGAATCATTATTTTTTCTAATTCTTCCTTTGGCAAGGATGTTCTAAGCTTCATAAATAATATGTATTATACAATAAAATTACCTCTAAACTAACGATATTACGTTAGCCAAGATGTCAAGCAAAATATTTAAGTTTTAATAAAATTTAATAAAATTTAAAGAACTTATGAAACTTAACAATAAATTTGTCAATCTTCCAAGTCACGATTTTTCTATCGAAGTAGTTGAACACAAAGGTCGCGGTAATCCAAGTATGATCTGTGATTTATTAATTAACCACTTAACGACACGATTGGCCACAATTTATAAAGATTTTTATCAAACAGATATTGATTTCGATTTATCTGACAGTATTTTACTTGCTGGTGAAACCATTCCAGATTTTCAAGGTTCGGGAAGTATTTTTAAACCAATGGTTTTTATTCTCGGAGGTTGGGCGACCGACGAGCATCAAGGAAAACGATTAAATTTCGATTATTTAATAAGAAGCGAAATCTATACTTTTTTAAAAGAAAATTATCGTTTCTTACATGAAAACAACTTCTTTATTAAAAATGCTGTCAAAATGATACCAGCAAAATTAATTCCGTATCTAACAAAAAACAACGTTATCGCTTCAGATGAATGGGTTGCAATGGGAATTGGAGGTTATACTGTCTTAGAAAAAATTGTTCTTTCCGTAAATAAATATCTAGATTCCCTTATTAAAAATAGTCAGCCAGAAATAGGAGAAGATATTGTAATAAAAGGAACATTGGAAAAGAGCAGCCTAAAAATCAAG
>PFTH01000035.1 GCA_002789465.1 Candidatus Roizmanbacteria bacterium CG_4_9_14_0_8_um_filter_34_12
TGCAAAAAATAATTATAGTATAAATATTAAAAAAGTCTTAATTTATAATTATGATAGCTATATAAAAGGAATTGTTGATAAAGTTGGACAAACTCTTAATCTTTCCACCTTTTCATTAAACTTAAACCAAAATATTGTTAATAACCAAATTAAAGTTGCTTTTGAAACAGAACTGTCGTCTTTTATATCTAACATTGGTGGACAAATATAATGAAAAAAGGAATAAATTTATTCAGGCATAGAAAAAAGCCATCTGTTTCTCCAATATTTATTTTGATTCGGAATCTTTCTCTTATTGGAGCGTCATTGTCGTTTATTGCCTTTATTTTTATTAATAGTTGGCTTTTAAATGTTTCCAGAATTAACGTTGATTTATTGCATCAAAAAAAAGTTTTACTTGAAGATATTTTAAAACAAAAAGATAATGAGGCGAAAATAAATTTTTTTAAAGTTAAATTAAGCCAGTTGGAAAATTTTAGTAAAGATAACGCTGATTTTAAACCCCTTTATTTTTTATTAAAAGATAGTTTTATTGAGGCATCAGGGAGTTCGACCATCGATGAACTGTCAATTGATAATAAAAAAAAGTTTAGTTTTAAAATAAATCTCGAAAAATTTGAAGATTTTGTAGCTTATGTTAATACAATCACCACACCAAAATATGTGCAGTTATTTGACGAATTGAATGTGAGCAATTTTTCATATGAAGGAGACAAAACATATTCATTAGTATTTTCTGGTACGCTAAAATGAAAACTAGTTCAACTTTTAGAATTGATATAGAGGCACTCAAGAATCGAAAAGAAACAATGGTGTTATTTTCAATGGTGATATTTATTATTATTTCCTTTATCACGTTGTATTCATACAATAATTTAAGCGCGACGAAACATAAAAATGAATTATTAAATCAGGAAATCTCGTCTTTAAAAAATCGAAGAGATAATATCTTGCTCAATGTAAAAACATTAAATGAAAATGGTGATTTTACAAACTATAATCAAGTTTTGGGAACGTTGATTCCAGAAAGCGAAGATTTTTTCTCAATAATTTATACATTGCAGCAAATCTCACAACAAAGTGGTCTTATTATTGAAGATTATACTGTTTCAATTGGACGATCAACAAATCAAAAAACAAGCATATCCATCACTTATGTTGATGACCAAGTTAGTTTTATGAAATTTTTAGATTTATATCAATATGCGGGAGGTCGTCTTGTGACAATTCCAAAAATTAATTGGAAGTCTGATGCTTCTGGAAAAACAAAGGTCTTATTGAATTTTTATTCGAAAGGTTTTATCCCATCAAATGAGCAAGTTTTTAAAATTAGTAAAATTGAACAAAATAAAGTTAAAGACATTCTTTCAAAAATTAAAATAAATGTATTAAATCCAGAAGCAACTCCCGAAGTATCTGTTGATTATGAAACCAAAGACAATCCGTTTGAGCCATAATTAATGTGATACGAATAAAACAAAACAATGCAAATGCTACAAATATACGAATAAAAACATATATATCCTAACAGGTTTGAAACGTAGATAACCTGACAGGTTTGAGATCATGTTATTTGATAAGAACCTGTCAGGTTATGTTAGTTATGGCAAGAACCTGTCAGGTTATGGTCCCTGGAAGGGATTAGTAATTTTTTGGCAACCTACATCTTAAAGAATTTTAGAAGTTTTGCAAAACCATCGGAGATTTGTGCACCTTTTCCACGCCAATATTCCAGTCTTTCTTTGTTTATCACGAGAGCAGTTTTTTTATCAAGATGAGGATTATATGATCCAATTTTTTCTACATACTGTGTGTCACGTTTTTTTCGTTTATCAATTGCAATAATCCGGTAGGTTGCATAATCTCGCTTTCCAAAACGTGATAATCTAAGTGTAATTGCCATAATTAAATATTATTTATACTAAAAATAACAAATATAGAATTTTTAGTATATCAAAATTATTTTAACATATCCAGTGTAATTTTTGCCGCATTTTCTTCTGCATCTTTTTTTGACATTCCAATCGCCAGTCCAAATGGTTTTGCGTTAATAAAAACTTTGATTGTGAATCTTTTTTTATGATCAGGACCAACTTGTTTTACTACTTGATAAACAGGTAGGGTATGAAACCGAGATTGAGCGGTTTCTTGTAAATGACTTTTTGGACTAAGATAGAGTTTGTTTTTAACAATATGATCGAGTCGATCGGCAAACAAATGTTTATTTACAAAATTATAAGTACGATCAAATCCTTGATCTAAAAAAACTGCTCCAATGAGCGCCTCAAAGCAATCAGCTAAAATATTAGTATTTTTTCGTCCCACTCCTTTTTCTTCACCGTGGGATAAACACAAATAACTTCCAAGATCAAGCGTTCTGGCTGATGTTGCCAGACTTTCGGTGCGAACAATTGCCGATTTAATATCAGTATAGTCCCCTTCTTCAAGATTTTGATATGTTTTGTATAGATATATTGAGGTAATTAATGACAGAACACTATCACCTAAAAATTCTAACTTTTCATTTGATTGGAGTTTTAATCCTTTGTTTTCGTTTAAATATGAACGATGAATAAAAATATTACTTAATAGTCTCTTATCTTTAAATGTAATCTGGATTTTATTTTCCAGTAGATTTGGTTGTTTCATTTTTTTTAAGTAAAAATTTTGATAGCACACCGTTAATAAAAGCATAGGATTTTTCCGATCCAAACTCTTTTGCAAGGTCAATTGCTTCGTTAATTATGGCTTTTTCCGGTTCGGTCTTTTGGAAAACTAGTTCAAAAATGGCTAAACGGATGATTGCAAGGTCGATTTTTGCCATTTCTTTAATGGGAAAACGTGGAGCATTGGTTTTAATTAACACATCAATTGCTTCAAGATTGGAAATGATATCAGAAATTAAACTTTTTGAACTCTTGTGTTGGGGTTGATTAAAGCTATGAGAGTATAACTGTTCCAACAATTTAATCCGCTTTTGATGACGAGGATCCATAATTAAGTTGTAAGTGAAAAGTTTATAAAATTAATTAAGTTCATCAAGTTTATAAAGTAGAAAGTTATAAAGTTATATTGAATTATCAAGATTACTTTATGAACTTTACAAACTTGATAACTTGTTACTTTTATTCTTTATCATCTAATTAATTACTTTTTGCACGCTTTACAAATTTGGTGAGGCAACTTTTTTTTCATGCAATGTTTGCATACAACCAGTTGTGGTTGGAGTTTTTGGCGATCCTGCATACGTCGACCTTTGCGTGCGTTTGAATGTTTGCGTTTGGGAAGTGGAGCCATATAAAGATTTCAAAAATTAAATATCAAAAATATAAATAAAAAGAAAAATCAAATCAATCTTTTTATAGAATAACATATCTTTTTTAAATTTTCAATGATCAATTTTCAATCATATTTAATTGGATATTAGTAAATTAAGACTTGATTGATCATTGGTCATTGAACATT
>PFTH01000171.1 GCA_002789465.1 Candidatus Roizmanbacteria bacterium CG_4_9_14_0_8_um_filter_34_12
TAAATAAGGTAATTATAGACTAGATCCCCGTCTTTACGGGGATGACATTTTGTTTTGCGGTTACTATATCTCCGTGATCAGCTAAAGCTTTTTCACCGCTTCCAACTTGTCTATCGCCTTGCATAACACAGTTAAAGTCTCTCCTAGTTCTCCAACCTCTTCAACCAAATGAATATATTGGACATATACTGACCAATTAAAGTTAAACTTTTTCACTAATTCCGCGACTTCTTTTTGATATTGCTTGAAAAATTTTTTCATAAATCCTTAATAAAATGATAACCGTAAATGATAAAACAAATAAATTATATACTAATTTCCCAACAATAATAAAACACTTTAGTTAATTAATTAACTAAAGTAAGTAGATAATATAAACATATTTTAATCCCTTCGTGAAGTTTTAAGATGGCGAAATCAAATAAAAAAGTCACCAAATAAGAGATACAAATGTTAATGAAGGTTATTTCTTCCTCATAAACGCAGGAATGTCGAATTCGCTATTGTCTTCATCAAGAAGTGGATCTTCGTCAAGATCATTAATTTCAGCTTTATTTTCAACCTCTCCTATGGTTAAGTCTTTTTTTGTGGTATCAGTCGTTTCTTTTTTAAATCTGAATAGTTTCAAACGATTATCGTCAAACTTCGTGGCAATCAAAGTTACTCTCACCTGGTCCATCATTTTCTCATCAATCACTGCTCCAAAAATTATATCTGCATCAGGATCAACAGTCTTTGCAATGATTGAAGCTGCTTCGTCAATCTCTGCCATAGTTAAATCCGGACCACCAATCACATTAAACAACACACCTCTTGCTCCTTCAATGGAAACATCCAAAAGAGGTGAAGAAATTGCCTGCTTAATGGCAACCAATGCTCGCTTGTCACCACCACCAATACCAATCCCCATTAAAGCGGTTCCGGCATTAGTCATGATACTGCGCACGTCGGCAAAATCAACATTAATCAAACCCGGAATTGTTATCAATTCCGCGATTCCCTTAACTCCCTGATGCAAAACTGAATCTATTTTTTTAAATGCATCAAGAATTGGCGTCTTTTTATCAATCACCTGTAAGATTCTCTGGTTTGGAACCATAATTAATGTGTCAACCTTTTCTTTTAGTTTATGAATTCCATCATCTGCTGTTAATTTTCGTTTAGATCCTTCGAAATCAAATGGTTTTGTAACAACGGCTACCGTCAATGCCCCCGTTTCTTTTGCAATCTCTGCAACCACAGGAGCTGCGCCAGTACCAGTTCCTCCACCTTCACCACAAGTTATGAATACCATATCAGCTCCACTGATTTCTTCTTTTAGTTTTTCTCTAGATTCTTCTGCTGCCTGACGACCAACTTCTGGATCGCCACCAGAGCCCAAACCTTTTGTTAGGTTTTCTCCAATTTGAATTTTTATATTAGCTTTATTATTCAAAAGCGCTTGAGCATCTGTATTAACTGAGACAAATTCAACCCCATTAATTCCACCTTCAATAATCATTAAAGAAAGTGCGTTTCCTCCACCTCCTCCAACTCCTATAACTTTAATTTTTGCTGCCAATCCTGCCTTTGGTTTAATTAACATATAGTATTCCTACGAAATTACTAATATATTACGAATATACTAATTAAATTCCTACTAAATTACAAATATATCTCCTACGAAATTACGAATAAAACATACAAATTTACAAATTCGTATATTCGTACGAGATTCGTACTTTCGTAGGCCTATGGTATAAATTGTTTGAAAAAATCTTTTAATTTTCCTATTGAATTTCCAATTGTAAAATTCTTTAATATTTGATTAAAATTTTTACCTGAACCACTTTCTATTGTATTATTTTGTTTTCCATAAAGAATTAATCCAACGGTTGTTGCAAACTGTGGATCAAGCACTTCGTCAACTAATCCAGCAACTCGTCCTGGAACTCCCTGACGAATTGGCAATCCAACCACACGCCGTCCAGTTTCCGTTATTCCAACAGTCAACGCTCCTCCTCCAGTGATAATCAATCCCGCCGGAACCATTTCACCAAACCCACTTTTGACAATCTCTTCTCCAATAAACTTATATATTTCTTCAAGACGTGGCATAACAATTCCATCAACTAACTCTTTTAAAGATATCTCATTTATGTTTTCCGGTAATTGTAGTTCAGAAACGTTTAATGTTTCGGGTTTTTTAATTTGTTTTACAACTTTATGGTTAAATTGTTTTGATAAAAACAATTTAACTCTTTCAGCAGATTCTAGAGAAATTCGAAGACCCACTGCAATATCATTGGTAATGTGACGTGCTCCGAAAGGAATTGAAGCAGAATATGACAAGGCGCCCTCTGCATAAATACAAATATCAGTTTTCCCTCCACCAAAATCCACCACCACTGCTCCTAATTCTTTTTCTGTATCTGTTAAAACTGCTTCTGCTGATGCAAGTCCGGAAAAAACAAATCCGGAGTTAACAATATCCAAAGCTTGTAAACTCCTTTCAAGATTTTTTAAATTTGTTAATGAAGCAGTGATAAGGTGAGTGTTAACCTCCAAACGCACGCCACTCATTCCCACTGGATTTTTAATTCCCGGTTGTCCATCAACTACAAAATCACGAGGTGATACTTCAATTATTTGTCTTGTTGTAGAAAGTGAAATTGCTCTTGCTGCTTCAATTGCCCGATCCACATCATTATCATTTATTTCTGCTTGAGGATTTGCAACCGCCACGACTCCATGTGAGTTTAAAGAAGCAATATGTGGCCCTCCAACTGATACAAAAGCCTGTTTAATTTTATGTCCGGCCATTCGTTCAGCCTTTTCGACACTTTCTTCGATAGTACTTGTGACTTTATCAATATCAACAATTAACCCCTTTTTAACACCCCGAGCTGATGTTGTATTAAATCCAATTATCCGCAGTTCATTATTTTTTTCCGAGTCAACCGCAACAATCGTTGCAACTTTACAACTTCCTACATCAATTCCACATATTAATTTATCACTCATAGTTTAAAACTCAACTATTGGTTTAGAAAAGCGCAAATCAATTGTCTTTGCAGTCTTTCCTTCAACCTTAAAATTTCGAATAATTATCTTCAACAGCTCTGCTTGATCTTCTTTACTTTTATCTAAACTTACAAATAGTTTCCAACTACTTAAATTTAATCCTAACATATCTGTGCCGTTAATATCAATAGTATTAACCGAATAACCAATATCTTTCAATAATGAAGTAAAATATATTGCGTATTCAATATCATTCGACTCCAAACGCTCACCAACTTTAATAATTGAACTTGATAAGTTTTGATAATAATTAATTACCGGAAGGGACTCAACTAATATTCGACTTTTTTTAACAATTCTTTGTTTATTATCAATTAATAAAAAAAAGATTGAGGTTTCAATTTGAGCAATTATTGCTTGTTGATGAATAGTTATTTGCAACTGATTTGGATATTGTTTGACAATTTCAACTTCTGCCAAATTTGGATTATTTAAATAGATGATTTCTTGAGTTTTGTTTGTATCTAAAAGAAATAAATTTTTATTGTATAAATTGGTAATTCCGTAAATTGTTTGTTTTGTTTCATTACCCTTAATAATTATTTGTTTAATCGTTAAGTTAATATAAAGGTAATATAATACGATAGAAACTGAAAGCCAGACAACCAATCCAATGAGTAAATTTTTAATCGAAAAGTGAGTTTGCCAATGTCTGCGCTGCATTATTTTGATTGTGACTGATAAATTGTAAATAACTTTTTTGATAATTTTGCAAAGCACTAATGGTTTTTTCAATTAAGTTTAAAAGCTCTTTACTTGTTTTACTTTGTTCAAATATTTCCGCCACTTTATTTTTATTTAAATACTCTGCATGTTTTAATTGCTCTTGACCCGCGGACCACGGTAAAGGAATAAGAATAGCTGGTTTTTTCAAAGCGATTAGTTCTGAAATCGTATTAGCCCCTGCCCTGCCAATCACTAAATCTGAAAAACAATAAATACTTCCAATCTCGTCTCCAGAGATATGTTTTTTAATAATGTAGTTTTCTTGTTGTCCTTTAGGTAGTTCAAAACGTAAATTACTCAAGAGTGTAAAGTCATCATATTCCTGAGTGTCGCCGGTTTGATGAATAATCGTATATTTTGCCGTTAATTGATTGATAATTCGAGATATGTGTTGATTAATACTGTGGGCGCCAAGAGACCCACCAGTAATGAATAATACTTTTTGGTTTTTATGTGGTACCCAGTTTAATACATGGTGTTGGAATATTTGTTTACGTATTGGATTACCGGAAATTATAACTTTACTTTTATTCCAATTTTTATTTGATTCTGGAAAACTTAAAAATATTTTGTTAGCAAAAAGACCAATTATTCTATTAGCAATTCCAGGATTTATTGTTTGTTCGTGAGTATAAACAGGAATTTTTTTTAAAAACCCACAAAAAGCCACGGGCAAAGCTATATAGCCACCAAAAGACAGTATCTTATCTGGTTTTATTTTGTTAATTAATCGCCAAGCATAATAAACTCCTAATGGTATTTTTAATATTTCAAAAAAAGTTTGTTTACTAAATAGACGGGTTAAACGGCCAGTTGTCAGATGAAAAAAAGGTATTTTTAAAGACGTAATTTCTTTATATTCTAAAGTTAGACTTTTATCAATATTTGAATTATGTTTTCGTCCTACAAAAAACGTCTCTACGTTTTTACGACTCATTAGCTCTTCAATCACTGCTAATGCCGGGGTAACATGACCTCCTGTAATAATAAGTCTCATATTTTATTTATGATAGATTTTTGATTGTCTCCCAATGTTAATTAATATTCCGATAAAAGCAAAACTCACCAAAAGATTTGAACCACCATAAGAAATAAAGGGTAAGGGAACTCCAGTTAGAGGAATTAAATTAACCATACTGGCCAAATTAATACATACTTGTAAATTAAAAAATAGAAAAATGCCACCTGCAAGTAGGCGTCCGTATCGATCCGATGCATTAATTGTTACTTTATAAATAAAATAAATTAATAACAAAAAAATTCCAATTAAAAGCAAAGATCCAAATAAACCCACCTCTTCACTAATAATAGCAAAAATTGAGTCTGTATGCGCTTCTGGTAAAAAAAGATACTTTTGTTTTGATGCCCCAAAACCTTGTCCAAAAAAACCACCATTAGTAATGGAAATTACAATTTGATTTATATGATAGGTAATACCAAGAGGATCTAGTGCGGGATTGAAAAATGCTAATAATCTTTTAAATCGATAAGGAGATGTTTTAATTAACCAATAGCCAATACCAAGTGCCGCTGGAAATAAAAATAACAGATAATGTAATTCTATTCCAACTAAAAAATATATTCCTATTCCCATCAAGAAAATAATAGAAGCTGTTCCCATATCTGGTTGAAGGAAAATTAAAAACATTAATAGTCCAATAAAAATTAAAAATGAAAAGAATCGTTTCCGCTCACGGTTAATAAACCAAGAACATAAATAAATTAATGTCGCCAGTTTTGCTAATTCTGTTGGTTGAAGATTAAAAAATCCAAGATTAATCCATCGACGTGCCCCACCAACGTGACTTCCAAATCCTGGGATTAATACTAAAAAAAGCAGTACAATTGTTGCACTCATTAACAAAAATGCCCAGTAATATAACCGGTGATAATTAAACCAAGAGAAAAAAAACATTGTGATAATCCCAATTAACAACCAGATTACTTGAAGACGAAAATAATAAAGACTATCGCCACTTTCTTGAAAACTTCGCACAGCAGAAGCTTCAAATACAAAAAAAGTTCCAATAATTGTTAAAACTATGGGTAAAAAAATAACCCAAACTAACTGGTTTTTCTTTTTTTGAACTATTTTTTTCATTGTAAGCCGCCAACAATTTTATTAAAGATAGATCCTCGTTCAAATTCATTAGTAAACATCGCAAATGATGTTGCGCCTGGAGACAATAGAATAGTTGTTGGCTGTTTTGATTCTTTTGCAATACGATATGATTCTTGAATAACCAATTCCATATCGTCGTATACTTTAGATATTTTGTTTTGATATTCTTTTTTTAAAATTGGATAGATCAAGTCGGTCAATGTCCCTTTTAATAAAATAATCTTATCTACTTCTCCCAGAACCGGTATTAATTCCTCAAACGGTAATTGTTTAGAGTTACCTCCTAAGATTAAAATTATTCTATTATTTTTATATGCTTGAATGGCTTTAATTGTTGCCACTGGAGTTGTTGCGGTTGTGTCATTAACAAAAGTAATATTATTAACTTTTCTTATCGTCTGCAATCTTCCAGTTAAAGGTAAAAATTGATTTATCGAAACTTTTGCTTTGTTTTTATCAGTGCCGATAAGTTTTGCGGTAGCCAAACATGCAGCTATATTTTCTCGGTTATGTTCACCGGATAAATTGGTAATTAAAAAGTCAACATTACTGCCCTCATATGTAATTAATTTACCATGTTTATCTCCAAGTAAATCTAAATATCTTTTATTAAAGATTGTATAATCCGTGTTTTTTTGATATTGAAAAATTGCTTTTTTATCTTCATAATAATCATCCATCGTTTGATAGTAATTCAAATGATCTGGGTAAAGATTGGTAAACACCGCGATATGCGGACTGATTTTTTTCCGATGAAAACCTGAAAGTTGCCAAGAAGAAAGCTCCAACACAACCCAGTCACCCGCATTAATTTTTTCAATCATCCCAAGAGGACTAGCTTTTGGAAGATTGCCTCCTAAGTGGACATCAACATTGTTATCTTTAAGTACTTTGTATATCAAATTTGCAGTGGTTGATTTCCCCCTTGTTCCGGTTACACCTATGATTGGAGCCGGGCAAATTGAAGTAAAAAATGCTGCTTCCATATCAATTGGAATTTTTGCTTTTTTCGCAACTTTTAGTTCCGTTAAATCCCAACGAACCGAGGGGCCTTTTATAATTAAATCAGCTAGTAAAAAATCTTCCAATCTATGTTCTCCTAATACGAAATCAATGTCCAGGTCCTTCAATTCAGATATTGTAGGTAATAGCTGTTCTTTTGACTTTAAATCCGTAACCGTAACATTTGCTCCTAATTTTACAAAAAAACGCGTGGCTGCCAATCCTCCACCCTGCAAACCTAAACCAACTATCAAAACTCTTTTACCCTTATATTTTAATTTGAGTTTATCTAAGAATGAAATTAGCATATTCTTATTCTACTCTTTTTGTATCTATTGGAGTGAACTGATTATAATATTCGATAACGAGTGCTTCTGCCCATACCAATTCTCTCAATCTTTTTTATACTGATGAGTTTTTCCAATACTTGATTAACGGTCGGTCGCACTACTTTTGTATTTTCGGAAATATCCCCCGGGGTTGCTTCTTTAACTTCTTGTAAATATACTAAAACGGCCAGTTGCTTCCCGGATAATGTTTTTTCCACATTGTCAGCATTAAGCAGATCAACCGCTTGTTTTGATTGATCTAAAATAATATTCAAGAAAAACGTTAGCCAGGGAATAAAATCGACTTTTTCAGATTTAAATGTAATCTGTGTTTTTCTCAAAGCAATGTAATATTCCTGTTTCTTCTCTTCAATTAATTTTTCATGAGAAATATAAGGTATATATAGATAACCCGCTTGTAACATTAAAAGATTAGTCAAAATTCTAGATATACGACCATTGCCGTCTCTAAAAGAATGAATCTTCAAAAATTCGACCACAAAATTACTAACTATTAATAAAGGGTGATATTTTTTATCCTTAATAGCTTTAATAGTCCATTCGACCAATTCCTGCATTTCAATTGGAGTCAAATAAACCGGTGTCGTATCAAAAATTGTACCAACAATATTTCCTTTGGCATCAACCATCTGGACTTTATTTTCTGTCACTTTATACTGTCCCCTGTAAAAAGAATCTTTCTCTACATACTTAAGAATTTCCTGATGAAAATGCTTTATTGTTCCCTCATTCAACTTGATTGATTGCCAAGAATCAAAGATGTTTTTTAAGAGCTCAAAATAGCCTTTTACTTCCTGGACATCTCTGTCTTTGAATTTTTGCATAGAAATACCTCTCATTAAGTCTTCTACATCAGAATCGCTTAATTTTGCTCCCTCAATACGAGTAGAAGCACCGGTTGAAGTAATAAGCACTGACTGTTTAAGCCTACCGAGTATTTGCGGATGTAAATTAGCACCGGCCGTCCAACGGCCTTTCAACTCATCAATTGATGCTATAAGAGTAAGAATATTGGCCGGAATCACTTCCAACCTTTTGTCAAAACGATTGATATTTTTCATAAATTTACTGTTTACGCCTAACGTAACTCGCCCTTGGCGAGTGAAGTGGTGACTATATAAGATTATATTAGATTATATGAGATTAGTGAACCATTTGTCAAGTAATTAATATTCGTCCTACTTCATAAACGCAACCATGAGACCGAAGATGCTTAATAGAATTGACATTAGCCAAAAACGCATTACAATTTTTGGTTCTGGCCAACCTTTTAACTGAAGCCATAAATGAAATGGTGATACGGGGAATATTTTACTTTTATAAAACTTTTTACCAACTAATTGAATAAGGGAAGAACCAATTTCAACAACAAAAAGTCCTCCAATTATTAATAGAGAAAATGGTTTTCCCAAAGTTAAACCCACGACTGCAAAAGTCGCTCCAAAAGCCAATGCTCCCGCATCACCCAACATTATTCTTGCCGGAAAAATATTAAAATATAAAAATGCGATAATACCACCTAACCACACCCCAATAAATAGTGATGTAGGAACGTCTACAATTGATCTTGCCACTGCCCAAAAACTCATTAAAGCAATCATTAAAACACCAGAAGATAAACCATCTAATCCATCAGTGATATTAACGGCGTTCGCAAAGGCTACAATTACAAAAACCGCAAAAATAATATAGAAATAATATAATTTAATTACTCCAAAAAAGGGAATATGAACAAAATCAATTTTTAAATCATTAAACAACCAAAAAGCAATTATACTTGCCAAAATAATCTCAATAATTAATTTATGACGAAGCCGTAATCCAATGTGTTGTTGTTTTGGAAGAATAAATATTTTTTTAATATCATCATATATTCCAAGTAAAGAAAAACTCAATAAAGAAAAAATAATTATTTTAGCTTCGCTGAATATTGCAGGATAGTTCGACTGAATCGGGCGTCTAAGCACGATAAATAACAACAATGATAAAATAAATAAAACAAGCGTCGTTATTACAATCAAAATTCCCCCACCAACTGGAATTCCTTGTTTATGTTTATGAAAATGATCAAATATTGGAGTGGGTTTATTAAATGCATCTCTTGTTTCCTGATTTTGACGCTGCATTTTCAGTTTGTAAAGAAAGTTAATAAAGGGGACTATTAAAACAAAGTTTACGATAAAAGCAATTATCGTTACGAAAAGATATAAAGCCATATAAAATTTTTAGCTAAACAAATTTATGATTTTAGGAATATAAATTATCACCGCAAGAATTAAGGCTCCTAATGCAAAAATTAACATTGCGCCGGCAGAAGCGTCTTTTGCAATTTTAATATCCTCCCGCCATTTCATATCGATCGCATCATTGGTATTTTCAATTGCAGTATTTATTGTTTCTATTGTTAAACCAACAAAAATTAAAGTAATAATTACTAAAAATTCACTATACGAAATTCTTAACAATGCCCCTCCTATCAAGGCTATTGCTGACAAAAATAAATGTACTCTATAGTTTGGCTGGTTGTTTAGTGCAGTAGTTAAACCTCGGATTGCATTTTTAACGGAAATGTGATGTTTTCTTAACATATAATTATTTTAGATAATAATTCTCCTAATTTTTTTTGATCATGACGAACAAGACTACGACTTAGTTTATCACTCGCTTCCTTTGTGTATATCTTTCTATCAATTAAGTCAGCAAAAATCAATTTTCTAACTGTAGATATAAGGATATCGTTTGCAACTAAAGTTTCCTTATTAGCCAAATACCATTTTATTATATCTTTAGATATTTTACCATTATTCATCACCACAATGTCAATTTTCCTAAATAAATATTTCTCCAACATAAAAATATGATCCATTGCAGTATAAGAAGTTGTCTGTCCTAATTTTGTCATTAGATTCATTATGTAAATTAATTTAGCTTTTGAGTGAGTCACCGATTCTTTTATACCCTTTACTAATAATGTAGGAATTATGCTTGTAAATAAATCACCTGGTCCAAATATTAAATAATCAGATTGTTTCACTCGCTTTATTGCCAGTGGATTTGCCATTGCTTCGGGTTGAAGATAAACTCGATTGATTCGGTCAGTTGTTGTTAAATATTTTTCAATTTTAGATTCAGAGGTAATGAACTTACCTGACTGATACTGTGCAGTTAAATTTACATTATCAAAAGTGACAGGTATGACATGGCCTTTTATTTTTAAAATATAATTAGCAGCTTTGACTACATCTTGATAATTCGAGGTAACTTTTTCTAAAGCAGATAATAAAATATTTCCAAAATTATGACCATTGAGATCGCCTTTGTTAAAGCGATATAAAAAAAGTTTTCTCCAAAGAACTGGAGCCTCAGATAATGCCACCAAACATTGTCGAAAATCCCCTGGTGGAAGTACTTCTAATTGGTCACGCAAGCGTCCAGTTGATCCACCCGAATCCATCATATTAACAATTGAGGCTAAATCAATAGAGTATGATTTTAATCCTGATAATGTAATAAAGGACCCAGTTCCACCACCAAAAACAGTTACTTTTTTAAGTTTCATATTTTCTTAATATTTCCGCCAAGTTTTTGGATTTTCTCAACAAAGTTTTCATATCCACGTTCTAAAATAGAAACATTATTAACAACCGATTCATCTTTAGCAACCAAAGCTGCTATCGCTAAAGTTGCACCTGCTCGTAAATCTGCAATATTTAATACTCCTCCATGCAACTCTTGTGGCCCGGTAATCTTAATTGCTTGTTGATATTTTTTACATTCTTCGAAATTAAAATGGTAATAATTTTTAGGATTATTAACTTTGATTTCTATAAACTCAATTTGTGCCCCTAATTTTTTTAACTCTTCAACATAACTGAAACGATTTTCAAAAAGTCTTTCATGAATTATGCTTTCACCTTTTACTTGCGTTAACAAAACTGCCCATGGTGGTTGCCAATCTGTCATAAAACCAGGATATGGTGCTGTTTCAATATCCATTGCTCTTAGTCCTCCGGTCAAAGGATAAGAAAACTTCCAACTATTTCTATTGATTTTTTTTACCAGACCACCAATTGTTATTACTGAGTCAATTAATGAGCTTATATAATTCTTTTCAATCAATGAGATTGTTACACTTCCTTTTGTTGCTAAAGCTAAAGAAACATAAGTTGCCGCTTCGTTTCGATCTGACGCAATTTTAAATGGAGTTTTTTGTTTTAATGACTTAACGCCGTATATTTGTATTAAATTACCTTTTCTTTTAATCCTAGCTCCAGCTGAATTAAGAAAGTCAATTAGATTATCAACTTCCGGTTCAGTTGCTGCATTCTCAATTGTTACTTGACCATTTCCAACAACCGCAAGCAAAATTATTAATTCTGTACCCGTGTGTGTTGGTTTGTTAAATTTAATTAATCCATTGATTTTATTCGCTTTTTTTGCAAGATAATAACCAGTTGTTGAATCATAGTCAACTTGGATTAATAAATCTTTCATTGCGTTAACAATCCGATCAATTGAACGAGCACCCAAACGACAACCTCCTGGATTAGGAATTTCCGCGGAGTTAAATTTCAGAAGAAAAGGAGCAAAAAATAAAAACGAAACTCGTACCTTTGAAGCAAAAATAAAATCAAGACGGTTTTTGTCAAAGCAACCCCCTTTAATCTCTAATCTATTCTTATCGATAAACTGTTCTTTCCCCCCAATACTTTTAATTAAATTTAATAATTCCTCAACATCTCGTATTCTTGGAATGTTATCAAGAATAACTTTTCCATCAAACAAAAGTGCAGCAATAATTGTTTTTAAGGCAATATTTTTAGCACCGGAAAGTTTAACTTCTCCGCATAATTTTTTCCCTCCGTTTATAACATATGCATCTTCCATATAATTATTTAAACGATTTCTACCTCTTCAACTAAATTAACATCAAATTTTTGCCTAACCTTATCTTTAATATACTTTATTAATTTTACTAAATCTTTTGATTCTGAATTTTGTTTACCAATATTAACAATAAAGTTCGCATGAATTGACGATACCATAAAACTGCCGATTTTATAGTTCTTAAGCCCGCACTGATCAATTAGATACCCGACTGAATTTGTGGGAAGTTTTAATTTAGCTTGATCTTCTTTGCTAATATTTTTAAAAAAGCATCCGGATGTTGCTACTCCGAAGGGTTGTGTTTTTTTTCTATATGTCAATGAGTCTAAAGTAATTTTATTTAATAAGTTCGTTTTAACTTTTGGTAATCGAAATACCGCACTGATTAATATTTCTTTTGTTTTTTGCAAAATGCTGTAACCGTATGTAAACTTAAAATAATCTTTATTAACTTTTTTTAGTTTACCTTCTGTTGTTAATAAAACTGCGCCAACTAATCTATCACTAAAATATGTCATCGGTTTGGTCCACTTTGAATTCATATATATAGCACCTCCCACTGTTCCCGGCAAACCTTGATGATATTCAAATCCAGACAATCCCATTTCAATGGTTTTTGCAATCAGGACTGATACTGGGACACCGCTTGATACCCGTATATCAACTTCTTTATCTGTTAACTTAAGCACTTTTATCTCATTAGTGGAGTTTTTTATTACAAGACCAGGATAATCATGAATAAAAACAATATTTGATCCCCCACCGAAAATAAAAAAAGGTAGTTTTTTTTTCTTTGCCCAAATAACACTGTCAACTAATTCGTCTATTGATTTAACCTCTATAAAAAGATTTGCGATCTGATTAACTCTCATTGTTAGGTGTTTAGCCAAAGGTTCGTTTATTACAACCTTTATTGTTTTATACATATTGCGAATTCTATAACCTTTTGATCACCCTAATTATATCATCTTGAAGCTTGTAGATATCTCCTGCGCCTAATATAACAATAACTGTTTTTTTATCTATGAGTTGCTCTAAACGTTTGATAATTTGCTTATCATTATTTTCTGCGTAAACAGTATTTGTTTTAGTTTTATTTGCAATGTCTGCAATTATTTGCGAACTTATATTTTGATTTCCCAGTTTTTCCCTTGCCGATGGAAATATCGGAGCAATTATTGATTTATCAGCAATTAACATTGATGCTGTGAATTCGTTCAATAAACTTTTTGTACGAGAATACGTATGTGGTTGAAAAATCGTGATTATTTGATGTTTTTGAAAACGTTGCTTTAAAGCATTAATTGTTGCCACTATTTCCTGTGGATGGTGTGCATAATCATCAAACAAATGAATGTCTTTTTTTGAATAGATATGTTCTAAGCGTCTTTTAACTCCAGAAAAAGTTTTTACTACCTTTTTTATCCTTTCAAAAGAAAAACCTAAATTAATTAAAACTAATGCTACTCCAGCCAAATTACTGATATTTTTTTCTCCATAAAGAGCGCTTTTGATTATTCCTAATTTTTTACCTAAGTAATTAATACTAAAGCTTGATCCTAGATTATTGGTTTGAAAGTTGTTGATAACTAGGTTATTCTCTTTATTAAACCCATAAGTCAAATGTTTACTATTAATTTTTAATCTAATTGATGCTAAGTTTTTATCATCGCCACATAAAAATACTGCTTTTCTATTTTGAAAAAAATTTAGAAAAACTTGCTTAGTGTGTTCGAGATCGCGATAAACATCAGGATGATCAAAACCAATGTTTGTTGCTAAAATATAATCTGGTTTATAAAAATTCAGCTTAGGGCGAATATCTCTTGGTGGATCAATAGCGTACTCATCTGCTTCGTAAGCGAAATAATTATTATCTGATGTATCAGCTCCCGGATATTGAAATGTCCCTGCTTTAAAACTTGGCGCTCCAACTAAATAAGTTGGATTAACCCCAAGTTTAATCAATGTATATGACAAAAGTGCTGTGGTTGTGGTTTTTCCATGGCAACCACACACTGCGATAGATTTATTATGAATTTCCGATAAATTTTCGATTAATTCTGCTTGATTAAGACATTTAATTTTTCTTTTTTTTGCTTCGATTACTTGTGGATTAGATGTTCCTCCGTGTGCGGCTGAATAGACAATTAAATCAATATTTTTAGGAAGAGTATTGGGTAAAAAAGAATTAATAACAAGAATATTATTTTTTAATAAAGTACTGTCAGTAATAAACTCTTCTTCAAGATCAGATCCGAAAACGCAATATCCTAATTTTTTATAAATAATAGCTAAATTAGCCATTGCCACTCCCTTTATTCCGATAAAAAAAATATTTTTAGTTTTTAACATTTTTTGTTTTTAATGACTTAATAATCTTTTCTACAGTTTCTTTTTCATTCCACGGATATTCTTTTTTTCCTCTGCATAAGCTTTTTTCATGTGCTTTACCGGTTAACACTATAATATCCCCGAATTGAGCCATTTCTATTGCTTTACTTATTGCATCAATCCTTCTTTCAATCATAGTATAACTTTTGTTAACAAATTTAATCCCTTCCCCAATTTGTTCACATATTTTATACAAATCTTCTGTCCGATAATCTTCTTCTGTTAAAATAATTACATCAGAATTCATCGCGCTTACCCTTCCCATTTCATAACGCTTGCTTGAATCCCGTAAACCAGCTGCACCAAAAACATGAATTAATCTTCCTGATCTTTTTAAATATTTTTTTCTAACTTCTGACAATAACTGCAATAATGCATTTGGGGTATGAGCAAAATCAATCATTACTTTGAATTCTTTATCATAAACCAGCTCCCACCTTCCCTCTGGTAACTGAAATGTTTTCATTGCCTTTAAAATTATTTCTTCGGATACTCCTAGTTCTCGGCAGACCTTATAAGCCGCAGCGTAATTATATCGATTAAATTTCGTCAATTCAGGTA
>PFTH01000236.1 GCA_002789465.1 Candidatus Roizmanbacteria bacterium CG_4_9_14_0_8_um_filter_34_12
GATTTGAAGGAGTTTTCAGAAGCTGTAGCGCAACTTAAAACAAAAACCCTAAAGTGCAGTATTTGTTTAAATTTAACTGAAGAAGGAGTTTGTTCAATTTGCAGTGACCCACAGCGGGATCATGGAGTAATTACTGTGGTTGAAAGTGTTTTGGATATTTTATCTCTTGAAACAGGAAATATCTATAATGGTGTTTATCATGTTCTTCATGGTAGGATTGATCCTTTAAATAACGTGGGACCTGAAGATATTTTTATTGATAAATTAGTTAAAAGAGTTGAGACGTTACTCAAACCAGTTCAAGCGTTAAAGAGTTCACCCTCCTACGCTAAAGCTACGGAGGGCAAGAGCGTTAAAAAGTTTAGTGGTGTAAATGATAAGTCAGTTGAATATAAGTCAACAGTAAAACTAAATGAAATTATTCTTGCAATGAATCCGGACATGGAAGGTGAAGCAACTGCAATGTATATTCGAAATCGGATTAAAGAATTAACGAATTCACCCTCCTTCGCTAAAGCTTCCCACTTCGCTGAAGCTTCGAGGGATAAATCGGAGGGCAAGCGTAACGGATTAAAAATAACACGACTTGGTTATGGACTGCCAATGGGCGCAAGTCTTGAATACGCCGATTACATGACTTTAAAAAAGTCGCTGGAGAATAGAAGTAATTTTTAAATAAGGGGTTAAGGGGATAGATGTTAAGGGATTAAATACAGACAAAAATGATTTCACTTTAATTCACCAGATATTAAAGAAGAAATTGAAAATTCGATTAGTTTTGGAAATATCTGTTCTTTTTTAAGCGCGATGGTATTGGTAGTGAAGAATTTTTCTAGTTTGGAATTTTGGAGTTTCTCCGGAGCTGAGCTGGTGAAATCATGATGGACAGCACAAGTATACACTGCTTTTGCTCCACGATTTAAACACAGATCAATTGCCGGAATCATTGTACTTCCGGAAACAACCATATCATCGACAATCAAAACAATTTTACCTTTGACATCTCCATATATACCAAGTGGACTCGCCTTATGAGCAATGTTTTGATCACGTTTTTTTTCAATGACGATAATGGGAAATAATATGGGCGAACCACGGTTCGCTCCTACAAGATTTATTTTATTAAAAAAAATATTTCCAAATTTTCTTACCTTTTCAACTGCACCTTGATCTGGTGAGACTAAGGCAATTTTATCTGGCGATATTACATCAATTATTTTTTTATTGATAAAATATCTTTTAATTTCTTCCGCGAGAAGTGGAAACGCGGAAAGATTTCTAAAAGGAATATCAAATACTCCACCAGTCGCCTCATCGTGAATATCAATTGCATAAACTTTATTAAATCCAATACTTTCAAGAAAGCGAATAACAACATTTACCGAAACACACTCCCCTTTTCGATGTTGAATGTTTTGTTTGGCATAACCAAAATATGGGATTATGGCAATTATTTTTTTTGCCTCCTCTCGTTTTAATGCATCGCAAAAAAATAGAAGTTCCATTAGGTTAGTATCAGTTGGATTGCTTGTTGCTTGAATTACAAAGCAGGCTTGATTTTTAACATCTTCTTGAATCGTCACTTTGACTTCGGAGTTGCCGAAACGTACAACTTCAGCTTTAGCCAAAGGAACATGAAGTGAATCAGAAACTTGTTTTGCAAGTTGCGGATGAGCGGTTCCGGAAAATAGTTTAAAAGACATACGTTAATATAATCGTTATAACAATTATAATTGTTATATCAACCTTGTTGGGAAATTTCAATCAATTTTTTTGCTGCGAGCTCTTGTGTTTTTTTAACGGCTTCATTAATTGCTTCAGCAATACGGTTTTCAATTATTCCATCAACCGCTACTTCTACAACTTGTTGATCACCACGTAAAACAACGTGAACCCCATTTTTTTCCACCACCACTTCTTCTTGTTGTAATGCCGCTTGCATTTTTTGTGCTTGCGCTTGTAATTTTTGTAAATCACCGAGTCCGCTTAGAGGATTATTCATAGCTTGGTTAATATAATAATTATAAAATTTATAATACTTATAATTTATTTAACATTGTAATACTCCATAATAGCAATCTCAAGGGGAATTGATTCATTTGGCGTGGCAAGAAGATTAGAATATGCTTCATTAAAAAGCTTCATTAGTCTTAAAATCTGTTGTTGTGATAGAGTAATTTTAGTTTTTTCATCCAGAATTTTATTTTTTATCATTAAGAGTTTATGAAGTTGACTGAGTAAATCAGAAATCAAACTTTTTATATTTCCTCCTGATTTTGTAAACTCCTGTACCCATCGAAGGGAATCTTCGATTGTTTTAGAATCTAGTAATGTCAGTAGAATATTATTACCGCGAATACCAATATAATCTTGTGCTTTTTCTAAATCAAGTTTATTTTGTGATATTAATTCTTGAAGTAACTTTGCTGCATCACGAAATGAATTATCACTATGTGATGAAATCAGATCAAGTACTTCACTTGAAACAGATAATTTTTCACTTTTTATTATTCGTTCTAACATGTTTTTTATATCAACAGAAGATGCAAGTCCAAAATTGACTGGAACACAGCGGGAAAGAATTGTTGGTGGAACTTTTTCCGGATTGGTTGTAGCAAGAATAAAAACGACGGAAGTCGGAGGTTCTTCTAAAGTTTTTAAAAGCACATTAAAACCATCATGAGTAATTTGGTGCGCTTCATCAATAATAAATACGCGGAAATGGCTATGCATTGGTGTAAAAGCTGTATTTTGAATCAGATTTTTGATTTCATCAATTCCCCGGTTGGATGCAGCGTCCATCTCAACAACATCGGGTGATGAGTCATTATCAATACTTTTACAGTTTGGACATTGGTTGCATGGTTCAATATTTGTAAATTTTTTATTAAAGTAACGTGTTTTTTCGCAGTTAATTGACTTGGCAAGTATTCGAGCAGTTGAAGTTTTTCCTGTACCTTTTTGTCCAATAAACAAAAACGCATGCGGTAGCGAATTAGAATTAAGAAACCGCGCAATTGTTTCACGTGCTTTGACATTATCAATTTCAGCGATGGTATGGGGACGGTATTTTAGGTAAAACATTTTAAATTAAATTCCAATTTCAAAACTCAAATATCAAATCAAACTCAAAGAACAAATAACAAATGAACCATAATATTTTTGTAATTTAAATTTTGGATTTGATTTGTCATTTGGATTTTGTTATTTGAATTTAGTTAGTTATTTATCAGGTTCTTTATCCCATGGTCTAATAATTGTTTCAATGTTTGATAAACGGTTTTATTTCGTTCAGCTGCTAATAAAATTACTTGCGGATAGCAAATAATTAGCTCACCAAATAAAGGATGTATTGGGTCGTTATATTTAAACGATAAAATTGGTAGAGCAACCTTTTCATTCTTATATTGCGCAGTAATAGAACGCATTTTTGTGCGACCGATAAAAACAATATTAAGTGGCTCTTGTAAAATGATTTTATTTAAATCAAGAATATCCGTAACAAAAC
>PFTH01000172.1 GCA_002789465.1 Candidatus Roizmanbacteria bacterium CG_4_9_14_0_8_um_filter_34_12
CTTGGCCGAACCAATTGGGAAGATGATGATTTTTGTGAACAAAACCCAAGTAAAAATTTACCAAATAATAGTTGTCTTATTAATACTAGTACCCAAAACCCAACACCAATATTAACTTTAGTTCCGACGATGAAAATTATCAAAAAAATAACAAATATTGTTATATCCCCAAAACCACAAACTTCTTATTCGATCCAAAATAAAAATGTTTCTAGTTCTTATTTTCCAAACCAAACCTTTCCCCTCTCAATAAACGATAAAACGAATTATGAATCAAATGTTTTGGGATTAACCAGTGATTTTTCAACACAAATAAGACATCTTTCAATAATTAATTATCTAAGTTTTCTATCTATGTCATATTCTTTTTTGACTATTGGAGGAATTCTCGCTAAAATAAAAAGATGGTCTTAAAAAGAATTTTTTCGCATTATTTGCCTGTCTGTTCGTGGATGATTTTAATCTTTTATTTTTCTTCACAACAAAAAATTAGTGTTAGCCCCACCTTTATTCTCAATTTTATTTTATTTAAATCACTTCACGTAATCGAATATGCAATATTATTTGCATTATGGTGTTGGGCAATTGCAAATAAAAAAAATTTTTTTACTCAAGAAACTTATCTTTGGGCGGGAATTACAACATTAATGTATGCAGTTTTTGATGAAATTCATCAAACCTTTATCCCAACTCGAGAAGGAACAATGCGGGATGTGGCAATTGATGGAATTGGAATTATTATAATGTATATGTTTATCAATCAAAAAAATATTAAACAAATGATAAAAAAAATATGGCAATAAAAGATCGTATCGCTCATTTTTTTGTTCCTAAAGAATCAAATAATTACCGCGCTAAGTCAATTAGCCTTGATTTTTTAGGAGTCTATTTATTAATTGCTTTTTGTCTTACATTTGTAGTTAAAAATGGTTCTGTCCAGTTTAATCATGTTTTAGGTTTGGCAACTGATATTTCAATTCAAAAATTAATTCAACTTACAAATAATCAAAGACAGAAATATAATTTATCTAGCTTAAATTATAATGATAAATTAAGTCAGGCTGCACAAAAAAAAGCAGAGGACATGTTTGCAAAAAACTATTGGGCACATTATGGACCTAATGGAATCGCACCATGGAATTTTATTATGGACTCTGGTTATCAGTATGAATATGCCGGAGAAAACCTTGCGAAAAATTTCCTTTTTTCCCAAGGGGTGGTTGATGCATGGATGGATTCCCCAACGCATCGTGCTAATGTCCTTAGAAAAGAATATTCTGATGTAGGATTTGCTGTGGTGAACGGGGTTTTGAATGGTGAAGAAACAACTTTGGTTGTGCAGATGTTTGGAAAACCGATGGCGAACTCATCTTTATTACCTATCAAAACTGCACAAGCTGCTAATCCGGTTTTACACCAAATTCCTCAAACCAATTTAAAAACGCAATCTATTGTAAACAATAATGTCATGACTCCACAACTTAGCTCAACTCAGTTGAAGGTTGATTTTAGCCTGATATTTTTTGGTTTACTAATAGTTCTTTTTGGGCTTGATCTTTATTTTGCCAGCCGAATGCATGTAATTAGAGTTTCCGGAAAAAGTTTAGCACATTTATTTTTTCTTGGCGCTTTTATTTTTGGAATTATGTTATTTATTTCACACGGTAATATACCTGACTATGCAGCTTTTATTAAACCACATTAAATCCGAAGTTCGTTTGCATTTATTTGACTATTTAGTTTTGATAATCGCAAGTGGACTATTCCTAGTACTATTGCAAATAGTCGTCTATTCTCGTTTTTATGTATTCCTGATTACTTTAGGATATTCGATTTTCTATATTATTTGGGGAACATATCACCATACTCGCAAATGCGATTTGCATCTCAAAAATGTGTTAGAATATATTATTATTGGATTTATTGTTATATTATTTTCTGTAATTATATTTTACTGATATGAAAGGTGTAATTTTAGCTGGTGGATTAGGGACACGTCTTTATCCACTTACATACGCAACAAATAAACATTTACTTCCTGTGTATAACAAACCAATGATCTATTACCCAGTTCAAACTCTTGTTAATGCTGGAATTAAAGAAATTTTAATAGTGGTTTCTGGTCCTCATTCTGGTCATTTTATTAATGTTTTAAAAAACGGAAAAGAACTTGGAATTAAACACTTAGAATATGCTTATCAAGAAAAAGCAAATGGTGGCATTGCAGACGCACTGGCACTTGCTAAAGATTTTGCTGATAAACAACCAATCACTGTGATTCTTGGAGATAACACAACCGATGCGGATATAAGTGACGGAGTAAACAAATTTAAAGATGGAGCTCTTGTTTTTTTAAAAAAAGTTGTTGATCCATATCGTTTTGGAGTAGCACGTTTTGACCCTATAAACGAAGGAAAAATTGTGGAAATTATCGAGAAACCAAAAAACCCTCCATCTGACTTTGCAGTTACTGGTCTTTATATTTATGATCAGCAAGTGTTTGAATTTATTCGAGGTTGTGATCCAAATTATATTGGACGAGGTGAATTAGAAATTACACAAGTTAATAACTTTTATATTAATAAACAAATGCTTCGTTGGGCAAAATTAAATGGTCATTGGCTTGACGCAGGAACATTTGATACTCTATTAGCAGCCAATCAATATTGGGCAAAAAAATTAATTAATATTAAAAAAATATAATAAATCTTATGGACTCAACACAATTATTACTAACAATAATTTTAACAGTTTCAACAATTCTTGCAATAATTATTGGAATACAACTTATCTTTGTTTTAAAAGAATTAAGAAAAGCATTATTAAACGTTAACAAAGTTGTTAGTGGATTAGAATCGGTTAGCGTTGGAATTGAAAATGAATTTTCCGAAGTATTAGGATTTGTAAAAGGTTTACGGAATATATTTAAGATAATTGATAATTTGAATCGTAAAAAAAATGAAAAATAAACAAGTAACACATATAAACCACGGAAATTTTTGGACTGGCTTTAGTCTTGGAAGTATTCTGGCATTGATCGCTCTTTATGCCTTTGGAACAAAAAAAGGACGTAATTATTTACAAAAAATTATTAGTGTGGCAGAAAATTGGGAAGATCATTTAGAGATATTAGTGAAAGAAGTTGAGGATGTTGTTAAAAATCGGAAACAAGAGAATAAAGGGGAAAATTCAGATTTCGTTGGACAACTTTTAGACAAAATTAAATCTAAAAGTAATTAATAAAATAACTTTACTTGACAAAAATCAATCGGCGTGATATATTTGTTAAGTTTTTTTACTCCCTATTAAATGGGAGTTTTATTGTTATCTAATATATTGTGCTTCTATTCCGATGACAACCTCAAATAAAACCCAATCACCCAAAGAAATCCTACTTGGAACAGAGGAATCGGAAATTAAAAAAATTAATTTAATAGAAGTTCAAAAAGATTCTTGGAACAGATTTTTAACGAGAGACCTTAAAGAAACACTACAAGACTTCTTTCCAATTGATGACTATAGCGGTAAAAAATTTACTCTTTATTTTGAAAATTTAACAATAGGAGAACCTCATTTTCCGTTGCCACTTTGTCAACAAAAAAAACTCACATATGAAACGCCTGTATATGCAAGATTAAATTTAGTCAATAAGAAAACAGGTACACAAAAAAAACAAGATGTCTATGTTTTTAATTTACCTAAAATGACTAATAAAGGAACGTTTATTGTTAATGGAATTGAACGCGCAATAATTAGTCAGATAGCTCGATCTCCAGGTGTATATTTTACCGCTCAAATTGATAAAAGTACTGGTCAAACATTATATAATGCAGAAATTCGCCCTTATATTGGTGCGTGGCTTGATTTAACAATCAACAAAAATGGTCTTCTGGAAATGAAGATAAATAAAAAAAGAAAATTTTTAGCGTCCGTGTTATTAAAGGTATTTAAGGGTCAATCAAATAATCAATTATTGGAGGAGTTTGCTGATATAGATAAGGATTTATTGGAAAAATATATTATTCCAACTTTTAAAAAGGATCGTTCAAAAAATGAAGATGAAGCAGTTCTTGAATTTTATAGAAAAGTTAAACCAGGTGAACCTTTAGTACTTGAAAACGCATATGAAACCCTCAATTCACTACTTTTCAACCCGAGAAAATATACGATGATGGCTGTAGGGCGTTATAAAATTAATAAAAAACTTGATTTAAATCTCGAAATTAAAAAAGAAAATCTTGTATTAACGAAGCAAGATATTATATCAACAATTAAGTATTTGGTTAATTTGACAAAAGGCCGTGGTGAATTTGACAATATTGATCATTTAGGCAACCGTCGACTTAGAACCGTAGGAGAATTAATTAGCATGTATGGAATTAGAATCGGGATGCTTAGAACTGAAAAAGAAATAAAAGAGCGAATGAGTTTAGTCGCGAACGATATTAATCCTACGCCAGCACAGATTGTTAACTCAAAGCCAGTGATTATGGCGATAAATTCTTTTTATCGCACAAGTCAACTTTCAACAATCGTTGATCAAACAAATCCGCTTTCTGAATTAGACAATATGCGTCGAGTCACTGTAGGTGGACCAGGAGGTATTGAAAAAGAGCGCGCATCATTTTCAATTAGAGATATTTCCTCTTCTCAATACGGTCGCATCTGCCCAATTAGATCTCCAGAAGGACCTAATATTGGAGTTGTAATATATTTAGCACTATATAGTCGAGTAAATAAATACGGATTATTAGAAACTCCATATAAAAAAGTGCTCAAAGAAAAGATTAATGGAAAGATACGGATAAAAATTACTGATGAAATTGTTTATCTACAAGCTGATGATGAAGAGAAGTTTTATATTACATCGTCTTCAAACTTAGAAATAGACAATAAGGGATACTTAATAGCCGACTCTTTAGTAGCCCGTCATGAAGGAGAAATAATTGAAATTAACACAGAAAAAATTAATTATATCGATATTTCTCCTCGACAAGTTCTTGGTGCGTCAGCAACGTTAATTCCTTTTCTTCAAAATGACGACGCTTCCCGTGCTTTAATGGGAACTCACATGCAATGTCAAGCTGTTCCTTTGGTTAAACCTCAAGCACCGTTAGTTGGAACAAATATGGAAAAAACAATATCAAAGGCTTTAAACAGGACAATTATAGCGCCTGAAGATGGAATAATATCTTTTATAGATGCAAATAAAGTAATTTTAAACGGTAAAAGTGGAAAAAAATATAATTTTGAATTAGAACGTTTTCGAAAAACGAATAAAGATTTATGCTTTGATCAACATCCAAAAGTTTCTCCAGAACAAAAAGTTAAGAAAAATGACCTTTTAGTTGACGGACCAGCAACAGATAATGGAAAACTCGCTCTCGGAAAAAACTTAGTAATTGCATACACCTCACTTGATGGTTTAGGATACGAAGATGGTTTTGTTATTTCTGAACGCCTAATTAAAGATGATGTTTTCACATCAATTAGTAGCGAAGAATTTATTGCAGATCTCGTCGACACTAAGTTAGGACCAGAAGAGCTAACTAGAGATATTCCAAATGTCAGAGAAGAAATATTACAAAATTTAGATAAAGAGGGTTTAGTAGTTTTAGGAACAGCTGTTAAGGGTGGCGATGTACTAATTGGTAAAGTTGCGCCAAAGGGTGAAAAAGAATTAACCGCAGAAGAAAGATTACTTCGAGCAATTTTTGGTGAAAAAGCCAAAGATGTAAAAGATACTTCTTTACGCATTCCTTACGGAAAAAGAGGAGTAGTGGTTAATATCGAGACTATTGATAGTAAAAAAGACCCAAATGAATTAGAACCAAGTATTATTAAACGTATTTTAGTTAATACTTCTCAAATCCGAAAAATTGCTATCGGAGACAAACTTGCAGGTCGTCATGGTAATAAAGGTGTCATATCAAAAATACTACCAGAATACGACATGCCATATTTATCAGACGGTACACCAGTTGACGTTATTTTATCTCCGCTTTCAGTCTTATCTAGAATGAACTTAGGACAATTTTTCGAAGCATTATTGGGTATAATAGCATATAAAAATAATTTAAATATAAACGCTCCGGTTTTTGAAAAAATAAAGGAAGATTTTATTATTAATGAACTAAAAAAGCTTCATTGGCCACTTGATGGAAAAGTAACTTTATATGACGGAAAGTCAAGTCAACCATTTGATAGAAAAATTCTCGTTGGAAATGGATATATTATGAAATTGATTCACATGGTTGAGGATAAGTTTCATACCCGTTCCGTTGGCCCTTATTCATTAGTGACACAACAACCGCTCGGAGGAAAATCGCAAATGGGCGGACAAAGATTTGGAGAAATGGAAGTATGGGCATTAGAATCACACCGCGTTCCAACTGTTTTACAAGAAATGCTCACTATTAAAAGTGATGATGTTCGCGGAAGAACGAAAGCCTTTGAATCAATTATTAAAGGTTTAGAGATTCCTCAATCAAACGTACCAGAATCATTCCATGTTTTACTAAAAGAGTTAAACGCATTAGGATTATCAATTGATTATATTAAATAACAATTATGGAGGAAAACATTACGGTTGATTTTAGTGGTTTAAAAATACGTTTAGCCGCACCTGAAGATATTGTTAGATGGTCAAGGGGTGAGGTTACCAAACCAGAAACCATTAACTATCGCACATTTCGTGCTGAAAAAGACGGTTTATTTGATGAAAGAATATTCGGACCAACAAAAGATTACGAATGCTATTGCGGAAAATATAAACGTATGCGGTACAAAGGGATTACTTGTGATCGTTGCGGAGTTGAAGTAACCACATCAGCTGTTCGCCGCGAACGCATGGGTCATATTAAACTTGCTACTCCAATTGCACATATATGGTATTTTAAAGGAATCTCTGCTCCTTTAAGTATAATTGTTGATATTCCACCACAAACACTTGAAAGAATTATTTATTATGCATTATATCTTGTCAAAGAAGTTAATAAAGAAAAACAAAAAGTAGCAATGGCAATGCTTGAGAAAAACCGTGATGAAGTACTTAAAGAAATCGATGAAGAATTTGAAAAAAGCAAAGATATATTACGTATTGATTTTATCAAACAAAAAGAAGTTTTAAGAAAAAACATTAATAACCAAGAACAACGAGAATTAACGCTTCAAGAAATTAATATTAAAGAAAAAGGGAAAATCCGCACAATTTCTGAACAAGCAGTAGAAAAAAGAAGTTATAATAATTCTTTTTACGATCGCTTAATTAAGATTGTTAAAAATATTAAAGCAAACGATACTCTCGAAGAGGAAGACTATCTTTTTTTCCGTGAAAAAGAAATAGAAGAATTTGTTAAGGTCGGAATGGGATCAGAAGTAATTTATGAAACGCTGAATCAAATCAAACTCGAAGAATACTATCAGTCTACACTTAAAGAACTGGAAAAAGTTAAAGGAGATCGTCGTAATAAATTACTCAAAAAATTAAGGATTATTGAAGCATTATTAAAAAGTAAAATTTCCCCTTCATGGATGATATTAACGGTCTTACCAGTTATTCCGCCAGATCTAAGACCTGTAGTACAGCTACCAGGTGGAAAATTTGCAACTTCAGATTTAAATGATTTTTATCGACGTGTCATTAATCGCAACAACCGTTTAAAGCAATTAATTGATCTTGGAGCTCCTGAAATCATTCTCCGTAATGAAAAAAGAATGCTCCAAGAAGCGGTTGATTCATTGCTTGATTTACAAAAATCAAGAGGCAAAGCTCGCAATCACACAGGACTTGTTAAAGTATTAAAATCACTTTCTGATATTTTACGCGGCAAACAAGGTCGATTCCGTCAAAACCTACTTGGTAAACGGGTTGACTATTCTGGACGTTCCACTATCATTGTCGGTCCGGAATTAAAGATTAATCAGTGCGGACTTCCAAAAGAAATGGCATTAGAACTATTTAAACCATATTTATTACATGAAATAATAGTCCGTGGATTAGCACCAAATATAAAAAGTGCAAAAAATTTTCTTGAACTACGTGAACCAGTCGTCTATGACATTCTCGAAGAAATTACTAAAAATCACCCGGTATTATTAAATCGCGCCCCAACTCTTCATAAATTATCAATTTTAGGTTTTTATCCAGTATTGACAGATGCATACGCAATCAAACTTCATCCAACTGTTTGTTCAGGATATAATGCAGACTTTGATGGTGACGCAATGGGTGTTTTTCTTCCACTCTCAGAGACAAGTATAAACGAAGTAAAAAATCGCATGATGCCATATCACAATCTTTTAAAGCCATCAGACGGCACGCCAATTATTCTCCCGAACAAAGAAATGGCTCTCGGAATTTATTACATCACTACAATCGATGCAACATTCAATTCCCTAAAAAATGAACAACTAAAATATTTTTCAAGCTCAGATGAAGCAATAAATATTTATAACCTAAATTCAATACAATTAAGACAACCAATTCTTGTAAAAGTTGGAGAAAAATATATTCGTACCAGTGTTGGTCGTTTAATCTTTAATCAAAATTTACCTGAATCACTTCGTTTTATAAACAATGATGTTAAAGCATCAGATGTTAAAGACATTATTATCTCTGCAATTAAATTATATAAAACCAAGGAAGAAGTTGGAGAATTAATTGATCGATTAAAAGAAGTTGGTTTTTGGGGCGCAACCAGAGCTGGAGGTCTGTCTTTATCGATATTTGACTGTGTAATTCTACCTGAAAAAGATAAAATTGTCAATGAAACTCAAGAACAGGTTAGAAAAATTGAGGCAAATTTTCAACAAGGACTTCTTACAGTTGAAGAAAAAAAACGTCATTCAAATGAATTATGGATTGAAACCACAGAAAGACTTGCCGATTTAACCTGGAACGCACTTGATGAAGAAAACCCGGTTAAACTGATTATCAAGTCAGGAGGCGCACGTGCATCAAGAGAACAATTAAAACAACTTTCCGCAATTAAAGGACTAGTCGTTGACCCATTAGGAAAAATTATTGAAGTTCCAACTAAGTCAAATTATCGTGAGGGGATGTCAGTTTTTGAATACGTTATTTCCGCTCGTGGCGCCCGTAAAGGTTTAACCGACTCCGCATTAAAAACCGCTGACGCCGGATATTTAACAAGACGATTGGTTGATGTTTCTCATGACATGATTGTTAGAGAGGAAGATTGCCAAACAAATGAAGGTTTATTAATCAATACAACCGAAGAGCGCGGCGATCATTTCTATGATCGCATTAAGAACCGTTTTTCTTTTCAGACGATTACTGATGATAAAAAACAAATTATTGTTGAAGCTAATGGTTTAATCGATGAGGTAGTAATTAATAAAATTAAAAAAGCACAAATTAAAAAATTAGTTATTCGTTCCCCTCTATATTGTAAATCCAAATATGGTGTCTGCCAAAAATGTTATGGTATTGATCTTTCCAATAATCAAATTGTTGATATTGGTGTTCCAGTTGGTGTGATGGCAGCTCAATCAATTGGTGAACCTGGAACTCAACTAACAATGCGTGTCCGACACTTTGGAGGAATTGTTATATCCGATGTTACTCAAGGTCTTCCAAGAGTAGAAGAGCTCCTTGAAACTCGAACACCAAAAATTATTTCACCGATTGCTGATATTGCTGGAAAACTCAGTATTCGTGAGGACAGCGAAAGAGAAGCGTATGTAATAAAAATTACACCAACAGATGCAAGCGTCACACAAGAACCTGAGTTTATCGTTCCTACAAATCAAAAATTAAGATTTAAAGATGGAGACTTAATCACAAAAGGTTCACAACTTTCAGAAGGATATCTTGACATTGATGATATTCTTGCAATCAAAGGTTTACGCGCTGCACAACTGTATTTATTAAACGAAATCCAAAAAGTATACGAATCTCAAGGTATTTCAATTCATGACAAACATTTTGAAGTTATTATCCGTAAAATGAGTGATAAGGTCATTATTGAAGATGAGGGTGATACGGCTTTCATTAGAGATGAGGTAGTCTCTCGTATCCGTTTTGAAGAAGAAAATAAAAAAAACTTAGCTCAAGGTGGAAAACCAGCAATAGGAAAAATTTCAATTCTCGGAATCACACGCGCAGCTATCTACACAGATTCTTGGCTTTCTGCTGCTTCATTTGAACAAACTACAAGTGTATTAAGTAACGCGGCAATCAAAGGTCAAGTTGATTACTTGTTAGGACTAAAAGAAAATGTTATAATAGGCAGGCTGATTCCCGTAACAGCCGAATTAATCGATAAGTATTACGGAAAATTTGTTAATAAATATGCCGACAATCAATCAACTGGTGAAAGTCAACCGCCACAAAAAAATTAAAAAATCACGTGCAGCTGCATTAAAGACAAGTTTTAATGCATTACAACGTGCATATGTTTCAACCACCAATCCGCTTAAACGTGGAGTTTGCACAATTGTAAGAACAATGACACCTAAAAAACCTAACTCAGCCTTACGTAAAGTGGCAAGAGTGCGTCTTTCAAATAAAACCGAAGTTACAGCCTATATCCAAGGAGTTGGACATAATCTTGCAGAACACTCAATTGTTCTTATTCGAGGTGGACGCGTAAAAGATTTACCTGGAGTTAAATACCATATTGTTCGCGGTAAGTTTGATACAACTGGCGTTTCCAAAAGAACAACATCACGTTCAAAATATGGAACAAAGCGTGAAAAAATTAAAGCTAAAGATCAATAAAATTTATTATAATAAATACCAATGCCAAGACGTAATTTTAAGAGAATTCCAACTAAATCTGATCCAATTTATAAAAGCCTTGAAATTGCAAAGCTTATAAATTATGTAATGATTGATGGAAAAAAAAGCGTTGCTCAATCAATTGTTTATGGTTTAATTGAAAAACTTAAAAAGGATTCTGAAAATCCACTTGAAACATTAACAAAGGCAATTTCCAACGTCGCTCCAATTCACGAAGTAAAACCGCGAAGATTAGGCGGAGCTTCCTACCTTGTCCCAATTGAAGTCAGAAAAGAAAGAAGATTATTTTTGGCTCTAAATTGGATTGTTAATGCTGCAAAAACACGTAGTAATAAAGAATTTCATACTTTCTCAGAAAAACTTTACGCAGAAATAAAAGAAGCATCTCAACAACAAGGAGCTGCATTTGCTAAAAAAACTCAAACAGAAAAACTTGCCGATGCCAATCGTGCATTTTCCCACTTAAAGTGGTAAAAAAGTTTTATATTTTTTTTCATTTTTATTTATTATATTAATATAATGGCTCAACCGATAATTACAAAAAATCGTAACGTCCCAACAGACAAAATAAGAAATGTAGGTATTATTGCTCATATTGACTCGGGGAAAACCACAACCACTGAGCGACTTCTTTTTTACACCGGACGTAGCTATAAAATTGGTGACATTGATGAAGGAACAACTCAAATGGACTGGATGCCACAAGAACGAGAACGAGGAATAACAATTGTATCTGCAGCCACAACCACATACTGGAAAGGAATACGGATTAACGTTATTGACACTCCTGGACACGTTGACTTTACGGCAGAGGTTGAACGATCGCTTCGTGTTCTTGATGGTGGAGTTGTCATATTTGATGCCGAAGAAGGGGTTCAAAGTCAATCGGAAACAGTTTGGCGTCAGGCAGATAAATATAAGGTTCCAAGAATATGTTTTATAAATAAAATGGACAAGCTTGGAGCTGATTTCATCGGAACGGTTGGAGAAATTCGCGATCGACTCGGAGCAAAACCCGCAATCATGGTCTACCCAATTGGAAAAGAACAAGAATTTAGAGGAGTGATTGACCTTCTCACATTAAAAGCAATGTACTGGGAAAAAGATCCACAAGGAATTGAATATGAAGTTAAAGATGAAATCCCAGATGATATGAAAAAGGAAGTCATGGAAGCACGTGCAAAACTAATGGAACAGGTTGCAGAAACCGATGATACACTATTAAACAAATATCTCGCAGGTGAACCTCTTAAAGTTGATGAAGTAAAAATTGCTCTAAGAAAAGCAACAATTGGATACAAATTAATCCCAATTTATTGTGGAACATCTCTGCGAAATAAGGCTGTACAACCGGTTCTTGACGCAATAGTAGACTATCTTCCATCTCCTAAAGATCTAAAAACTGTTGAAGGTGTTGATCCGGTTTCAAAAGAAAAAATCAGTCGAAAATTAATTAATGAAGAAAAGTTTTCTGCCTTAACATTTAAAATTCAACTTGATCCTCATGTAGGAAAAATTAACTATACCCGAATTTATTCTGGAATACTCGATTCTGGATCATATGTTTATAACGTTAATAAGGGTAAGCAAGAACGGGTTAGTCGGATTCTCCTGATGCACGCCAACCAGCGAGAAGAAATTGATAAAGCTTATGCTGGAGAAATTGTTGCTCTTGTTGGTCCAAAAGACACCAAGACCGGAGATACACTTGCAGATCAGAACAGTCCTATCTTACTCGAACAAATTGTTTTCCCAGAACCAGTAATCTCTTTGGCAATTGAACCAAAAACCAAAGCTGATCAGGAAAAATTATCTTATTCTTTACAAAAATTGGCAGAGGAAGATCCAACTTTTAGAGTCAAAATAAACCATGAAACCGGTCAAACCATCATTGCCGGAATGGGAGAATTACATTTGGAAATCTTAGTTGACCGCATGAAACGGGAAATGGGAATGAATGTTAACGTGGGGAAACCTCAAGTGGCATATAAAGAAACAATTACAAAGTCAGCTGAAGGTGAGGGTAAATATATTAAACAAACCGGCGGACATGGTCAATACGGTCACTGTTTAATCAAAATGAATCCACTTGGTCGCGGTGAAGGTATTAAATTTTCTAATAAAATTAAGGGGGGTTCAATTCCATCAGAATTTATTGGTTCAGTGGAAAAAGGTGTCAAAGAAGCATTAGAAAAAGGAGTACTTCTTGGTTTTCCTGTTGTTGACGTTGAGGTGGTTTTATATGATGGAAGTTACCATGATGTTGATTCATCAGACATCGCTTTTAAAATTGCAGGATCTATGGCCATCACCGACACATCAAAACGCGCTGGTTTAACATTGCTTGAACCTATCATGAAACTTGAGATGACAGTACCGGAGGAATTCATGGGAGAGGTCATTGGTGACATTTCCAGCAAACGCGGACGAATTCTTGGAACTGAAAAACGTTCAAAATTAGTGGTTATCAAAACCTCATCTCCTTTGGCTGAGTTATCAGGATATTCCACATCACTACGCTCTCTCACCGAAGGTCGTGGCTTTTTCTACATGGAACCCTCCCACTACGAACAGGTTCCAACCAATATTCTGAAAGCAATGTTAGAGAAAAAATAATTATTGCGGCACTTATTCTCCTTTATCTTCCCTTATATTCCCTTATTATCCCTTAACTATTAATCAGCTTTTCCTCCTTAAAACTAAAATATTTTTCTTCTGTAATAATAACATGATCAAGCACTTCAATACCTAAAATTTTTCCTGACTCAACTAATTTTTTAGTAATTATCAAGTCTGCCTCTGATGCCGTTGCTTCACCAGACGGATGATTATGAAGCAAAATAACACTCGCAGCCAATCTTCGAATTGCCGGTTCAAACACTTCCCGTGGATGAACAACACTCATATCAAGCGAACCAATAGACACCAATTCCTGATCTAAAATTACATTACGCGCGTCAAGATATATTGCAATAAAATGCTCTTTTTTTTGTCGACCTAAATATTTAAACTGTTGCCAAATAATTGATGGAGAGTCAACCGGACCAGTTTTTGGTTCAAAATTTATCCGTCGGAACAACTCAAATCCTGCCAATAAACGAGCGCTTTTAATCCAACCGATTCCGTTAATATTGTTTAGTTGAGAAATTGAAGCGTTTAATAAACTTACATTTTTAAACTGTTTCAATACTTTTTTTGATAACTGTAACACATTTTCCCCTTTCCTACCATTCCCTAAAATTAAAGCTAATAATTCAGCGTTACTTAGTTTTTGCATACCATAACGTCGCAATTTTTCCCGCGGTCGTTCGATTTTTTCCATTTCTCTGATTTTCATAGTTATATTTTATTTGTCATCTTTCTTTTATTTCTTCTCCTCTATCCTCCCTTGTCTCTCTCACCTCCTCCCTATCTTCCCCAATCTCCCTTAACTTCCTCTAAACTCCTTTAACTTCCTTTAAGTTTCATTAATATATACCCCATAATCAACACAATCAACGGTTTATAGTCATCATTTACACCAAAATAAAGCGTCAATAGAAGATAAAAACGCAGATATACCAAATAGATTAACTTATCTTAACTAATTTTTGACTGATTTTGACTAACTTCAGACTAGTTTTTGACTACTTCAGCCATTCAACATAATCACATCCGGTTGCAGTTCGTGTCGCTGTATCCCATCCACTCGTTGAACACTTTTTCATCTGTTTTCCATTGGAGGTTGTCACCTTAACTAGTTTGTTTTCACATTTTGGACAGGTTTCATCAAGTGGTTCTGTGACCGTTTTCACCCATTCAAAAAAATCACAACCGCTGGCAGTTTTGGTTTTCGGGTCCCAAACATTGGTCGAACATTTTTTCATTTTTTTGTTAAAGCGTGTCATTGTCATCAAAAGCGGGCTTCCACATTTTGGACATTTTTCATTCAAGGTTACCGGTTCCACTGGCAACCACTTCACAAAATCACATCCATCAGTCTGTCTCGTTTCCACATTCCAAATACCGGTCGAACATCTTTGTAATTTTTTCCCGCTTTTAGTTGTAATCACTTCACTTAAAGCCGCTCCACATTTCGGACATTTGTTTGCATCCTTTTTTTCATCCATAGCAATTTTTTAAATTTATTAATAAGACTTAAAGTATAATTGAAATAAATTATAATTACAAAAGTCAATTACCACCACTTGAAGTGGTGGCATGATATTAGCCTAAAAGGCAAAATAATAATAAGTTCGTTAAACGCTTAAACTCATTAACTCTTATTTTATTGCTTGTTAAATGAACTTTTTATTT
>PFTH01000169.1 GCA_002789465.1 Candidatus Roizmanbacteria bacterium CG_4_9_14_0_8_um_filter_34_12
TTCGGACTCCTTCATAAAAAAGGAGAGTCTTATGCCAAGTGATGTCCACCATAGGGATTACCTTAGAGCAAAATATTCAGCAAGGACTTATTATGTCCTGATGAAAACACTACAAACAACCCTGGTTTGTGAATCGTCTGATGTAGCGGAGTTCAGACTCCATACAATACGCCATTATTACCAATACGGAATCAAATCAACCCTTAATGCTTTCAAGATAAAGAGGAGCACTTTCTATGGCTGGAAAAGGGAATACGAAAGATCAAGAAAGAATGCAGGAAGTTTGATTCCCTGTTCCACAAAACCTAACCATGTAAGGAGAATGCAGACAGACTGGAGGATTATTGAATTCATAAAACAAATGAGGAAGGAATACGGAAACATAGGAAAGAACATGATCAAGCCTTTCCTTGATGCGTATACCCAGAAGCTAAGTATTCCCGCTATTTCTTCAACTGCCATAGGTAAAGTCATAAAAAGAAGAAAGTTAACCTTTGAGAAAAGAGTATATATCCAAAGGAAATTTAAGTTCAAAAAGTTAAGGACCAGGAAATCTCCGAGGGTTAATAAACCCGGATTCATCCAGATGGATTCAATAGTTGTCTATATAAACAAAGAAAGGCATCTGTTTATGAGCATTATGGATATTTATACAAAGTATGCATTGGTAGAATATGTTGAATCGCTTAATACAATATCTGCTAGAAAGGTATTTCTTCAGTTCCAAAGAATTAATCCAACTCCAATAAATATCATTCAAACAGATAACGGATCTGAATTCCTGGGAGAATTTCATAAAGAAATGGAAAGGCAGAATATCACCCATCAGTTCATATATCCAAGAATGTGCAAGATTAACGGCTTTATTGAAAGATTTAACAGAACAGTACAGGAAGAATTTATTCTAAGGAACGATGAAATATATTATGATATTCCTTCTTTCAAGGATAAGTTAACGAAATATTTATCGTGGTACAATTACCGGAGGCCACATTCATCACTTCGTTATGTGTCGCCCGTAACATTCATA
>PFTH01000089.1 GCA_002789465.1 Candidatus Roizmanbacteria bacterium CG_4_9_14_0_8_um_filter_34_12
ACTCTTGTAACAATAGGAGCCCTAAACCGATCAGAGTAATAACAGCTACCGTTGGAATAACTTTTTTTGCAATATTTTTTGGAAAAAATAATTCAAAAAAATACTTGTCATCTCCAAATTTCTTGTGAAAGTAGAAAAGCGGACAATCTCCTTTGTTTAAAATAAAAACGATAAATCCTTCTATATAAACAGCCATAAGTGCTATATACAACAGAGTTGAACGAGTATTCATAAAAAAACTATAGTAAATTTGGATTATACAAAGACCAAAAAAAACTGAAATTAATCCATGAACGATACGAAATATTTTCTTTTTATCAAACGTATATATAAATATTATAGTAAATAAAGAATATTATTTATAATTAGTATATTTGATTTGATTTGATTTGATTTACAACCCACCATGCTGTAGTAACGGAATTAGTTGTAAGACCGTTAACCTCGTAGGTCGACTTTTTGCTGCACGAATTGGTTAAAATAATATTTTTACTAGATATGTTATAATTTATCAATGAAAAAAGAAGCTAAATTATGGATTAATTTGGCAAAAGAAGATTTTGTGGATATGAATTATATGTGGAAAGTGAAAAGGTATAGAGGAGCAGTTTTATTTGCTCAACAAGCAGTTGAAAAAATTATCAAAGGGTACATTGTAGAAAATAAACAAAAGGCACCTCGACGAATTCATGCAATTGAAGAATTAACAAAAGATGCTGCGTTAAATTTGGAAGAGATAAAAATAAAAGATGTGAAAGAATTGTCCAAAGCATACACACGAGTGCGTTATACTGATTTAAGTGTTCAATATTATCCAACAAGAGCATCAGTTGAGCCACTATTAGAAATGGCTCAAAAAATATATTTATGGGTAGAAAAAAAATTAATAAAGAAATAAAACAATACGTCATACGCTTAAAAAGGGCGCTTAATCCGGAAAAGATTGTTCTTTTTGGCTCATTTGCTCGTGGTGATGCAACAAAATGGAGCGATATTGACCTTTTAGTTGTAGCTGATTTTCCAAAAATAAATTCTAATAAACGTTTTGATATCTTGTACGATCTTCACGAGGGTCTTATCAAAGAACACGATATTCATGCATATGGCGTCACACCTCAGGAGTTTAAATCAATTAAACAATGGTCGATTTTAAATGACGTAAAAAAAGAAGGTGTTGTTCTATATCAAAAACATATTAACTAGCTTATTATAGATTCGCATATTCGCAGCATTCGCATCAGGCATCAGTCGGCGCTTGATTTCATTGTTTTGTGTCATCTGTATCTTATTTATTAAAAATTATTATATCCTCCTAACCCCTAACTCATAACTCTTAACTTTATGGGGCTTTTTATTACTTTTTATGCTATAATTATACTTAATTATGCAATTTCCGGGCAAGGCGATTGCCCATCTTCTTGAATCCGAGATCAAAAAAGCAGTCGCACAATTACACAGGAAAAAACACTCTGTTAAGTTGAGCGTTATTTTAGTTGGTCAATCTCCTGAGCAAATGTCATATGTAAAAATGAAGCAAATTACAGCAAATAAATTAGGAATTGGTTATAAAATTATTCAGGTAAAAACCACCCCTCCTTTTGAACAATTCGCACGTTTAATCAAGAAAACGGCTGCAAATCCAGAAGTCAATGGAATTGTTATTCAACAACCATTACCGGCCCAAATTAGAACTGAAAGTGTCTATGACTTTGTTCCCCTAAGTAAGGAAATTGAAGGTCATCGTCATAAAACAATTTATATTCCACCAATTGGTCAGGCTGTTCTAACAACGCTTAAGTGGATTTATTACCCTCAAAAAGCTAAATTATCTATATTATTTGACTCGAATAAAGACCAAGGCTTTTTTAAAAAAATTTTTCATCATAAAAAAATAATTCTTATTGGTCGGGGAATCACCGGAGGTCAGCCAATTGGAAAAACACTAAGTGCATATAAAATTAATTATTTATCTTTAAATTCAACTGCAGACCACCCGGAAGAATATATTAAAGACGCGGATATTATTATTTCCGCTGTTGGAAAAAATGTAGTACTTGCGAACCAAATAAAACCTGGCGTCATCTTAATTAATGTTGGACTGCGCTATGAAAATAATAAATTGGTTGGTGATTATAACGAAAAAGAAATAAAAAACATCTGCTCATTTTACACAACCACCCCTGGAGGAGTTGGTCCAATCGACGTTCTTTACTTATACAAAAACCTCATTGAAGCAACGAAAAATCAGTACAGTATTAAGTAGCAAGTATTAAGTATTTAGAAAAAACAAAAAATGTCAACTTACTGCTTGATACTTAATACTATATACTAACTACTAATCATGCGTAATATTATTGTTGTTACTGGCCAAACCGCAACAGGCAAAACCAAACTCGCACTGCAACTTGCAAAAAAACATAACGGAGAAATCATAAACTGTGATTCCCGCCAGATATATAAAGATCTTAATATTATCACTGGCAAAGATATTGACGTAAAGTCAAAATTCACTTTAAATCAAAAAATTGGTGAATTCAACATTGGTTATTTTCCCATATCTTTTAAACCCATAAGTAATAACCCCTTATCTAATAACCCCTTAATCCCTTCCTATACTCGCATATGGCTTTATGACATCGTTGATTCAAAGATTCCTTTCTCCTCATATAATTGGACAACTTGCGCCAACATTGCAATTAAAGACATTTTCAAACGGGGAAAAACCCCGATTATTATTGGTGGAACTTATCTGTATTTAAAACATTTACTATATGGTTTTGAGACGGAAAAAATCCCTCCAGACTGGAAACTACGAAAACTATTAAATAAATATCCTGTAATTAAACTACAAAATGAGCTTATCAAAGTTGATCCTGATATTTTTAAGAAACTAAATCAAAGTGATGTTGCCAATCCTCAACGGTTGATTAGAAAAATAGAAATTGCATTTTATTATAAAAAAAAATCAAAGGTAGATGCGACTTTCACACTGTTATCGTCGCGAGCGAATGAAATGAGCGTGGCGATCCCGACCAATTATAGTAATCCTTCTAATTTATACGGGATTGCTTCACCCGCTAAGCGGGTTCGCAATGACATGTTCATGCTTCATACAAAACTTGATGAATCTACTATCTTATCTTCTGATTTGTCCTTTAATTTTATTGGTTTAAAATTTAAAGAGAAAAACGATCTAATAAAAGCTATTACAAAAAGAGTACATGAACGCATAAAACAAGGCGCAGTTGATGAAGTAAAATTTTTATTAAATAAAGGCTATCTTCCAACCGACCCAGGCTTAAAAACCATTGGTTATTCTCAACTTATTGACCATATTTTTAAAAAAGTTACGCTCAAAGAAGCAATTAATGCTTGGATTATTAGAGAAACCCAATACGCCAAACGCCAATACACGTTCATGAAAAAAGACCCTAATATCCACTGGCGCATGATTTA
>PFTH01000032.1:0-7137 GCA_002789465.1 Candidatus Roizmanbacteria bacterium CG_4_9_14_0_8_um_filter_34_12
TTACCTTATTTATAATGTATATTGTGTCTGGATTCCCTCCTACGAGGGAATGACAAAAACGGACATTTCGTTTTGCGTCAACTATACAAAGGTTGTCCTAAAAGATATTCGAAATTATGATGAATTTGCTAAAAAAGTAGTTAAATTAGTTGAAGAAATGATTAAGAATTAGAACCTTCTTCTTTAAATTCTCTAAGTAGAGGTATAGTAACCGTAAAACGAAATGTTATCCCCATGAAGATGGGGATCCAGTCTATAATTACCTTATATAATGTATATTATGTCTGGATTCCCTCCTCCGAGGGAATGACAAACAACAATGAATAAAAATTCTTATTGTGTTTATATTCTTGCTTCTCAACGAAACGGAACCCTTTATATTGGAATAACAAATAATCTTGCAAGAAGAGTATGGGAACATAAAAATCAAAAGGCTGATGGTTTTACAAAGAAATATGAGGTTCATCATTTAGTTTATTACGAAATACATGAAAATCCTGAATCTGCAATAACAAGAGAAAAACAGATAAAGAAATGGAATCGTTTATGGAAAATTAGAATAATAGAAGAAAAAAATCCAGAGTGGAAAGATTTATATCAAGAGATATTATAAAAGGTATATTATGTCTGGATTTCCCCTAAAGGGGACTGTAGCCCGCCGGAGTTTACCCCGTATTTATTACGGGGCGGGAATGACACATAGAGATACTTCACAACTCTGCTTCGAAATGGTTCATCAAGGTAGTAGGCTGAAAAAATCATGTGGGTCAAGAGAGGCGGTGCCAATGAGAAAACCATCGATTTCCTGGTTCTGCAGGTAAGAGTCAATATTTTTTTTGTTTACGCTTCCTCCATAAAGAAAGTTAATTGTACTTGGTAAATTTAATCCCTTTTTAAACTCTATTATAGAATCAACAGGATAATTATTCCCTGAAGCTATCGCTGATAGAGGTTCGAAAGCAATCATATTTGTCTTACTTGGAATTATTTGAGTTGTTTCACTGATACATACAATTGACTTGATTCCATGTTGATAGGCTTGTTCAACCTTTAATTTAACGTGATTATCAGTTTCATTGTGATTTGTTCTGCGTTCGCTATGCCCGATGATTACATAATCGACCAGATCTTTAAGCATTTGAGCGGTTGTTTCTCCAGTATATTTACCATTATCAAATTTGGAGAGATCTTGCGCGCCGAATTTAATCGATGGGATTGAAGATAATAAATAAGATTTAATTGATGTTAGAAATGCGATTGGTGGGCAAATAATTATTTGAATATTTGAATTATTATATTTCATTGCTTGGACAGAGAACGTTTTTACCCATTCATAACAGTCATTAAGATTTTTTTCTGCTTTCCAGTTAGCAATAAAATAATGCATAATATAAAAGTAATAATATTACTTAACATCATTATAACTTATGGACGAGGAAATATTTAAAGAGCTTAATTCTCAACAACTTAAGGCAGTACAAAAAGTTAATGGACCTTCTGTCATTTTAGCTGGAGCAGGATCAGGCAAAACGCGTGTATTGGTATACAAGGTATTAAACCTAATTAGTAATCATAAAGTTTCTCCTTCTTCAGTTTTGATGATTACATTCACTAATAAAGCTGCTGGAGAAATGAAAAAGCGAATCAATCAACCTTTGGGTTTTACTGGGACATTCCATGCATTTTGTTGTCAAATTTTGCGTCGTTTTGGACCAAAAATTGGGATAAACCATAATTTTGTAATTTACGACGAAGGAGACCAAAAAAGTATTATTAAAAATATTTTAAAAAGATTAGAACAAATTAAATTTTCACCGGCATATTTTATCAATAGAATTTCCGCAGCTAAATCTATATTAGTTACTTCTGAAGAATATTTAAGTATTTTTGCGGATTATAACGCGGCTGATGTTGCATTTGTTTATAAAGAATACCAAAAAGAACTTAAAAAAAATGCAGCAGTTGATTTTGACGATCTGATTATGAAAGCAATACAGTTATTAAGAAAAGACACACAAGTTTTACAGTTTTATCAAGATAAATATCAGTATATTTTGATTGATGAATTTCAGGATACAAATCACGCTCAATATGTTTTGACAAAATATTTAGCTAAGAAAAATAACAATATTACAGTTGTTGGCGACTTTTCTCAGAGTATCTATTCATGGAGAGGGGCAGATATTCAAAATTTAGAAAAATTTAAAACTGATTTTCCCAGAACAACTACTTATTTTTTAGAAGAAAATTATCGATCTTCACAAAATATATTAGATTATGCTTATAGTGTAATTTCAAAAAATCAATCGCATCCGATTTTACAGTTATATACAAAAAAAAATAAAGGGAGAGATATTGTTATTCAAAATACCGGAAACGAAGAAGGTGAGTCATTATTAATCGCAGAAGAAATTCAACGACTGAATATAGATTATCCATATCAACAGATGGCGGTTTTATATCGTACCAATGCACAATCCCGCTTAATTGAAGAAATGTTTATTAAGTTTGACATACCCTATCTATTAATCGGTGGCACACGTTTTTACGAAAGACGAGAAATCAAAGATATATTATCATATTTAAGGTTATTAGTTAACCCACTAGACACAGTTGCACTTGAAAGAATAAAAAAATTGGGAAAAAGACGATATGATAAATATAAAATGTTTTACCAAAAAATCGAAGATCAAAAATATATATATAAAACTGAGGAACTAATGGATAAAATTTTTGATGCAACGGGATATTTGGAAAATTATGATACAAATAACGAAGAAGACTATAGTCGATTAGAGAATATTAAAGAATTGAAGTCAGTAGCCCTGAACTTTCCTGATTTGACACAGTTTTTAGAGCAGGTTGTTTTAGTCGAGTCAGAATATTTTGAAAAAGAAAAACAAAAGGATAGGCTTCAAGGCGTACGTTTAATGACTCTGCATCAGGCAAAAGGTTTAGAGTTTGAGGTTGTATTTATTTCTGGTTTAGAAGAAGGAATTCTTCCGCATGTACGCTCAATAGATGATCAATTTCAATTGGAAGAAGAGCGTCGTCTGTTCTATGTTGGAATTACAAGGGCTAAGGAAAGATTATATTTAACATGGGCACAACGTCGATTTATTTTTGGCAATAGAATTGAATCAATAAAATCCCGTTTTCTATCAGAGGCAGAAAATTAATTGTTTTTTTGATATCATATAATTATGAAATTCATAAAAACCTTTGTTCACGTTTTAAAAAAGAGTTTGACTGAGCCTAAGTATTATCAAGATATTCTAAAAACTTCATTCTGGTTCTCCTTAAAATATTTATTAATACTGAATTTAGTATTAATGCTAATTGAGTCTATGATTTTGACTATAACGATATTGCCTACGATAAATAAAAAAACAGAGTTAATTAAGAACGAAATTATTAAACAATCAAAAGATTTTTATCCGCGCGAATTAGTTATGTCGATTAATAAAGGACAACTGTCAACCAATGTTAAAGAACCTTACTTTTTCAATCCACCTGAAATTATCAAATTACTCCAAAAAAACACCTCTGATAATATTTTATATTCAAATTTCATTACCATTGATACTAAGGCAAATGTTGAAAAATTTAGGGAATATCGCACTTTGTTTTTAATAACAAAAGATTCAATCGTTGTTCCTGACCGTCAAAAAAACATGAAAACATTTCGAGTTTCACAGTTTTCAAATAACTTCAACTTTAATCTTGATTATGCTAAATACAATAAATTTTATCTAAAAACGCTGCCTTATATCAATTTATTACCACAAATTATTTTTTTAGGATTAATTATTTTTATTATTTTAATGCCATGGTTTGGTGCGTTATTTCTTACAATCGGTAATCTTTTTTATCTTCTTTGGACAACATGTTTATTTTGGGTTTTTTTCAAGATTAAAAAAAAGTCCGTTACTTATTATCAGCTTTTTCGGTTAGGAATGCATGGAATTACTATCATTATTTTAGTTGGGACGTTAGCGAGTTTACTTAAAATTGATTTGGGAATCGGTTTGTTTACTAGCTTTGTCGTTTGGATGGTTTTTGTATTTAAAAATATTAATTTTCAATCTAGTAGTGAATAAAAATAAATTGTCTTTAGAAATCATCATTAAAAAAGTATTTATTCGTATAGAAAACGTTTTATTAGAATTTGGCGTTTTTATACTTCACTGTTTAGGGAATTTTCCCTCACATCTGATTCGTCGATACTTTTATCGAATGGCTGGGATGAAAATTGGTAAAGGCACGACTATTCACACAGGATTAACTTTATATGATCCAAGCGGAATAACAATTGGTAATGACTCAATTATTGGGGAAAATTCGATATTAGATGGTAGAAGTAGATTAAAAATAGGAAACCATGTTGCTATTTCATCTGAAGTCATGATCTATAATTCAGAGCATGATATAAATTCTCCTGCATTTTCTGCTATAAACGCCCCAGTTGAAATAGAAGATTATGTTTTTATTGGACCACGTGCAATTATTTTACCGGGTGTAACGATTGGACAAGGAGCAATAATTGCTGCCGGCGCAGTTGTTACTAAATTAGTTCCTCCATTTACAATTGTTGCTGGAGTTCCAGCTCGCGTAATTGGAGAAAGGCAAATAAAAGATTTACATTACCGCTTAGGTAGAGCAAGATGGTTTCGATAAGTATTTATAGATATCATTCGGATGCTTAACTATCACTGTTGGATTAAATTTTTCTAATAATTCTTTTTGATTAAATCCCCAAGAAACAGCAATGACGTCAATTCCTACCGTATGGCAAGCTTCAATGTCACGCACCTCATCTCCGATATAAATTACTTGATTTTTATCCCATTTATATTGTTTAATTAGTCGATCTAAAGCTTTATCTTTACCAAATAGATTTAATTCGTTATGAATAATTTTAATTGGAATATGATGTTTTTTTAGGAATATTTCTACGTTGATTTTTGAATTTGAAGTAAGAATTCCAACGGTTAGTTTATTGTTTATTAATCGTTGGATACATTCTTTTATACCTGGGAAAATATTGGTATGATGAATTGAATTAGACATCTCATTTCTTCCAGCTTGCAATAAAAAGGGAATTTTATATAAGGGAATTTGAAGTTCTTTAATAATTTTTTTATATTGTTTTGAACGATACTGGTCCATTTGATCTTCGGTTGGTGTTTTAAATCCAAAACTATATGCCAAACGTATTATTATTTGTTTTATGACAGGGAGAGTGTTGGCAATTGTTCCGTCAAAATCAAAAATTATAATTTGTTTTCTCATATAAAACATAAATTAATCTGCTTGACCTACAAGAAAAACTGCTCGCCATGGTTGATAGTTTGAATAAAATTTAACATTTTGAGAAATGTCTTTTTTGGCAACGACCTGATAGTTAAAAACAGTTTTTGCTCCCCACGCGGGAAAATCAATCTGTTTTACAATCCCTTTCTTTAAAATTGGATCGTTTTGATTTTCTGAGGGAAGTGGGGGTTGGATATTATAAATTGAAACTGGGGAAATGATGACATGGCGATCGTCCTTTTGACCATAAAACTTAAATGTTAATAAGTTGTTATCTTTATCATTCTCTACTTGGATTAATATATAGGCTGGGGTATTATTAGTAAATTTTAAATCAACAGTTGGTGCAAAAACGGTTGCATCAAAACCTGGTTGCCCATCGTTTTCGTAATATGAAACTCTGTAAGCATGTGCATGTCGCTCGTTAATTGGTAGCCCTGCATTCAGAGCAGCGCGAAATAGTGTTGTTGACACTTGACAGACACCACCACCATCTCCAAGAACAGTTTTTCCTTGCTTAATAATATATGCAGGTTTATATCCTGTAAGCGAAGAAATATCTCCAACAGTGTCGTTAAATGAGAATATTTTATTAGTAGGGATTAGCACCCCATCAAACTTATATGCAGCTAAACTTAAGTTGTAAATTCTTTCAGGGATTGAATGAGTATAATTTGACTTACCTTCAGCAATTAATTCACGAATGCCAAATTTATTTATTTGCTTTAAAGTAATTTCTGGTTGAATAACAATCGTATGGAGTACAACAACTTGATTCAACTCATCTTGTTTTAAATTAGAGATGATTTTTTCTATTTCTCTCCAAAAACGTATCTTATCGATTTGTAGACCATTTTTTTCTGGACTAAAATTGATAACACGACCATCTTTAAATTTAAATAATGCGTTTATTGATGGATATTCATAGCGTTGTTGGGCTATGTCTATTAATTCTTGTAAGGGCTTTACATTATATTCTATTTTCGAAATAAAAGAATATTTTTTAAGTTTCATTAATGTTATTAACTGTTGATATATCCTAATAAATAAGTTTGGATGTCGCCCGATTTTGTATGATTCTGATATGAGATTTTTTATATTGCGATGAATGTTAATCTGCTGACCTGATAATGTAGCCATTGGAGCATTTTGATAAATAAATGTAATTGTTGTCTTAGACAAATAACGCTCTTTTTTTATAAGTTGTTGATAAGATAAGGATTGAAATAAACCACCAATCGGTTCACCATCAATATAAATATTTGGGTAAATTCGATCACGAAAGTTTATTTTGTTTAGATAAAAAAAAATAGTTATAAAAAAAAACAGACAAATTAATAACAGTAATTTTGTATTTAATTTATAACTATGTTTTTTCTGTGATTTTGATATCATATTAATATGGATGATAAAACAAATAATGATAAAAATCAAACAGAACAACCACCTGCATATGAAACTGTTACAGTTGACGATCAAGTAAATCAAAACAGTAGTGGAACAATAAATCTGCAACCTGAAGAAGTTGCTCCTGACGTTGTTTCTCCAGACATATCAACCCCTGCAATTTCAGAACCTTTTTTAAGTAATAATGGAGAGCCAGTAGTCTATGAAGAGAACAAAAATAAGTATTTTCTGATTGGTGGAGTTGTATTTTTTTTAATTCTTGTTTTTTTTGTTTTGTTTATTTTTTTTAGACCAAAAATACCAGCCTCTCAACAAAAAACAGTCAATTTAACATATTGGGGATTGTGGGAGGATAAAGAAATATTCGCTCCATTGATTAGTGCCTATCAAACAAAGAACCCAAACGTGAAAATTGAT
>PFTH01000032.1:7189-14465 GCA_002789465.1 Candidatus Roizmanbacteria bacterium CG_4_9_14_0_8_um_filter_34_12
AAAACGGACAGGGACCGGATATTTTTCGTTTTCATAACACATGGGTACCCCAATTAAAGGTCAATGATGAAAGTATTTTATCAGCATTACCGGAAAACATAATGTCAAATGAAGAATATGAAAAAACATTTTACCCGGTAATCGTAAAAGATTTAAAGATTAACGGTCGATATTATGGTTTAGCATTAGAGATAGACGGTTTAGTTTTGGTAATTAATGATGGTCTATTTAAAAAAGCAGGAATTACATCTCCTCCCACAAGCTGGACAGAAGATTTGATTGAAGTTGTTAATAAGTTGTCGGTAAGAGACGAAAATAAACAATTAATAACTGCAGGTATAGCACTTGGAACAACAGAGAATATTGACCATTTTAGCGATATATTTGGTTTATTATTAGTACAAAATGGGGGTAATTTGTCAAAACTAGATAGTCCTGAAGCTGCGCAGGTTCTCGAAGTATACCGTAAGTTTGCTGAACCCCCAACAAATTATTGGGATGAGGGTATGCCGAATTCAACTACTGCTTTTATTCAAGAAAAAGTTGCTATGATAATTGTTCCTTCTTGGCAGATTTTGACTATTAAAGCAATTAATCCAGATATAAAAATAAAAGTAGTTCCGGTTCCAAAAGGACCTCAAGGAAAACAAATATCAATTGCCAATTATTGGGTTGAAGGTGTATCAAAGTATAGTAAGAATCAAATTGAGGCATGGAAGTTTCTAAAATTTTTAACAGAAAAAGAACAAATGACCAAGCTTTACGAAATGCAGGCAAAAACTCGACTTTTTGGTGAGCCTTATTCGCGAATTGATCTTGGAGCAACATTAGCACAACATGAATATTTAGGAGCAGTGATTACTCAAGCGAATAATTTTATTTCTTTACCAATAATTAGCAAGACCCAGGACAATGGCTTGAACGACGGGATAATTGCCTATTTAAAAGATGCTATCAACGCCACAATTCAAGGTGTAGCTTATACGGAGGCTTTAATTAATGCAAAAAAAGGTGTAGATCAATTGTTTTTACGTTACAAAATACAATGAAATATGGTGACTTTAAATATTTTTAAAATGTTTGGTAAAAAAAACAGTTTAGAAAAAAACAATTATTATCTTGGTCTTTTCTTAAAAGAAACCGAAGGAATTGGTCTTGTTATGACAAAAAAAACAAATGGGTTGGAATTAGTAAATTGGCGATGGTTTAAATATAGTAATGGTTGGGAGAATCTCTCGCAAGACGTTGATAATTTATTAATGCAGTTTGAGTCAAATTTAGGTATAACTTTAACACAAACTATTTTCTTTTTATACTCTCATGCAATTAATAGTAAAACAAAAGAAGTAAAGTCGATTTATTTAAGGACCATAAAAGACTTGACAAAGAATCTTGACTTAAAACCACTTGGTTATATTGAGGTTGTGGATGCAGTAATTGCTTGGTTAGAAAATAAAGAAGAGTCATCTATTAATTCAGTTATTGTTGAAATCGATCGTAGTAATATAAGCATATTCATTATTCGCGGTTCTAAAAAGATTAATATTCAAACAACAGCGCGTACTGATAATATAGCTTCTGATATTAATAACGCTATCCAAGAAAAAGCTGGTTCAATTATTCTTCCTTCACGTTTTATTCTTTATAATTTCTATAACCTAACTAAAGATATTAATATTTTAATGAGCTATCGTTGGGATAGGGACCTTTTCGTCCAACTGCCCCGAATAGATTTATTTAAAGAAGAGGATATGATGCATGCATTGACGAGTTTATTTTCTTCACAAATAATGGTTAATATCAAACAAAACTCCGACAAAGAGATGAGGAACAATACAAAAATGGGTTTTGTGATTGGTGGTGAGACAATACAACAAAGTGAATCTGATAGGAGAATGAGAACTAAGAAGATGAATTTTATAAATCTGCTTATGAAATTTAAGTTTTTAAAATTCAACTGGACAATTATTGCTGGAATTATTTTAAGTATTGCTGCCTTGGTATCAATTGAATTAGTTTTACATCAAGCAGACCTCACAATTACTCTTCCAGCACAGAATATTGAACAAACAATGAAGTACAAGATTGGTTCAAAGGATCCGAACTTCCAAAAACAGCAGATCAAATATGAAATATCGCAAACAAAACCAACAAATGGTAAAAAAGCGATCGGAGAGAAAGCAAAAGGAGAAGTAACGATTCACAACTTTGATGACACAGATAAAAAATTTTTAAAAGGAACAATTATTGTAGGAAGCGGAAAACAATACACAATAGATGAAGAGATTACAGTTAAGTCTGCAAGTTTAGTAGCTGATGGATCAGCGAAAATACCTGGGAAAGCAAAGATGGGGGTTACCGCGGTTGATATTGGAAATGAAGGGAACTTAAGTAAAGGGCAACGTTTTACGTTTAAAGATTTTCCGGTTACTTTATTTTTTGCAATAAACGAAAGTAATTTAAGTGGCGGTTCAAAAAAAGAGGTGCGAACAGTTGCTAAAAAGGATTTAGATGAACTTGAAAACACCATATTAGAAAAAGCTAAGGTCGAAGGAAACGATCGTATTAATAAATCTATTAAACAAGGTTACGGTTATTTAGATAATCTAATTGATTATCAATTAACCGATTCAACATTTTCAAAAGAAGTTGGAGAAGAAGCAAGTGATGTTAACATTAAATCAACTATTATTTTATCCTTTTATGTTTATAAAAAAAATGATTTAAATAATCTTGCGGTTGTGGCTTTAAAGGATAAAATAAAATCAGGCCTTGAACTTGAAACGAATAAAACGATTTTACGGGTTGTTCAATCCGAAGTAAGTGAAGGAGCGACGAATATTGATTTATTAGTTAAAGGAAAGGCGATCGTTGTTATTGATAAAAGTAAAATAAAAAGACAGCTTGCTGGAAAAAATATCAATGAAACTAAGCAAATTATTAATAATAATTTACATGCGATCGGTTATAATCTACAGATTGAGCCAAATTTTATCTTCATAAAAGATAGGATACCTTGGTATTTAAATAATATTTTGATTGAAGTTAAATATAACTAATTCTTATGGTCATGCATCGGTATTTGAAGCAAGATAATTCTATTAAACGTAAAGTTGTATCCCGTTTTTCACTACTTTTATTAACGGCGGGTTCTTTACTGTTGTTTTGGTCTTTTTACCCGATTATCTCTTTTGAAATATTTGCACGGTTATTTATACAAAAACAGATAGTTTCTCCAGTTCCCACATCTTTAACGGCAAGTTCAATTAAAACGGCGAATTCGGTTTTGGGGAGTTGGATTAATCTATCAAGTAATTTACGTGATTTTACTCAAGTAAGTCGTTGGTTTCCGGATAAGCCTCAACAAAACCTAGACACTAATAAAATCAAAATTAATAAGTATTTGTTATCTATTCCGAAATTAAATATTAATCAGGCGATTGTTACGGTTGGCGGTGATGATTTAACAAAGAGTTTGGTGCATTATTTACCTACGTCATTACCTGGAGAATATGGCAATGTAGTGATTTTTGGTCACTCTACTTTATCACAGTTATATAATGTTAAGGATTATAAAACTATTTTTACTTTTTTACCTTCTCTTGACCCTCAAAATCACGATTTAATAGAGTTAAAAGTAGGCGATTTAAACTATCAATATGAAGTCATTGAAATGTTCGTAGTGGACCCTGAAGAAATTTCGGTACTAGACCAAAAATATGATGCTTCTTATTTAACCTTAATAACTTGTGTTCCTCCAGGAACATATTTTAAACGCTTAGTGGTAAGAGCAAAACTGATAAAACTGCCAATATCTTTGGTTGAATAACCCTATAATATCTGCTAAAATTCCGCCATGGGAAAACTACGAAAATTAAGCTTATTCTATCGCTTACTTTTATGGCTAATTACTTCGATAATAAAGATTGGAGAAGTCGTTCGAAAAGTTATTGATTTTTCAATATCTCCCTTAGTTCTTTTACTTAACCTTTTATTTAAGTTTTTCTCAAAAATAAAGATAGAAAAAAGCTTTGAATATAAATCAAATATATATAAATGGCGAGTAAAAGAGAAGTCATTAAACATATTATATATATTTTTTCAATCGATAATATATGTATTTAAATTTTTTCTTAATTTTTTAGTTCAAGTTTTATATTTATTTTATAGACTTTTAAAATTTATTTTTGTTAGTATTCCTAAATTTATTGTTCATCATATATCATTAAAAATCCGATATTTTATTTTTGGATTTAGTATATGTTTGATCGTGATAATAATAAATCAAGCATATATTTTTGTTAAAGAATTACCCTCGCCTCGTGAGATTGGAAAGTCAAACTATTCATTATCAACTCATTTATTTGACCGTAAAGGAAAATTACTGTATGAAATATATCGCGAGCAAAATCGGACACCGGTAAAATTAGATCAACTACCGGTATTTATCACTCAAGCAACGATTGCCATTGAGGACAAAGATTTTTATCTTCACAAGGGAGTTGCTGTTTCGGGTGGAATATTACGTGCTGCTAAAGAAATTATTTTTAATAATAGTTTACAGGGAGGGTCAACCATTACGCAGCAGTTGGTGAAAACTGCATTATTATCTCCTGAACGTACCATTAAAAGAAAAATAAAAGAAATAATTTTGGCTCTTTGGGCAGAAAAAATATATAGTAAAAATCGAATATTGGAAATGTATTTAAACCAAGTTCCATATGGTGGAGCTGCGCATGGGATTGAAGAAGCGGCAAAAGTATATTTTGGTGTTCATGCGCGAGATTTAACACTTGAACAGGCGGCATTACTTGCTGGTTTACCACAGGCTCCATCGTTATATTCGCCATATGTCAATCCCGCTCTTGCTCAAAAACGAAGAAACGAAGTCCTACGTAGCATGCAAAGTCAAGGATTTATTAGTCAGACAGTGAGTAATAAATTACAAAGTACAAAACTTGAAGTAGTTCCTCCAAGAACCAACATCAAAGCCCCCCACTTTGTTTTTTATGTCAAATCCCAACTTGAGGAAAAGTATGGAATCAGACAGGTGGAAGAAGGAGGATTAAATGTCATCACCACACTTGATCTTGATATTCAAGAAGAAGCAGAAAAGATCCTTAAAGAAGAATTGGAAAAGGTTAAAGAATTAAATGTTTCCAATGGAGCAATCTTAGTTACTCGCCCTTCAACTGGGGAGATCCTGGCCATGGTCGGATCAGTAGACTATTTTGCATCTCCCTCTGGAGCTTTTAATGTTACCACAGCTCTGCGTCAACCAGGATCATCGATTAAGCCGATTATGTACTCTCTCGCCCTAGAAAAAGAATATACCGCAGCTTCGATAATTAATGATACAGCAATTATTTTTAATATTCCAGGATCAACTCCTTATCGTCCGGTTAACTATGATGGTAAAACTCATGGTAATGTTCCGTTAAGATATGCTTTAGCTAACTCCTTTAATATTTCAGCGGTTCGTGTATTAAACACAATAGGGGTTAATAATTTTATTAATCATGCAAAGAAAATGGGAATTAGTACTTGGACAGATTCGAATCGATTTGGACTATCTTTAACACTGGGTGGGGGAGAGGTGACGATGATTGACATGGCTAAAGCATTTGGTGTTTTTGCAAATGAGGGAAACAGAGTTAACTTAACGAGCTTTAATAGAATTGTGACCTCTTCAGACAATTTATTTTATCAATATAGTCCAATGAGTGTAAAAGTAATTGATGCAGGTAATGCATTTATTATTAACGATATTTTATCTGATAACTTTGCGCGTCGTTGGGCGTTTGGAAGCAATTCAGCCTTAGAAATTAATGGATTTAAAGTAGCAGTGAAAACCGGAACAACAGATGAAAAAAAAGATAACTGGACCATTGGATATACACCAGATTACATAGTGGCAGTTTGGGTAGGAAATAATAACAATCAACCAATGAATCCATACTTGGCCTCAGGAATTACTGGTGCTGCTCCGATTTGGAACAGAATGATGAGTTTTTTACTAAAAAACTATGGTATAAAATCGCAATTTATAGAACCAGAGAATATAGTTGAAAAAATTTGTTATTTTGGTAAAATGGAATACTTTGTAAAAGGTACGGAGATTAAAGCTTCTTGTAGGGATAATTTGTTCGGAGCAACTCCTTCGCCTACCCCATAAAATAAAATCAAAGATCAAATATCAAAAATCAAAGCGTAAATAAAAGTTTAAATCCTTTAATTATTAACTCTAAACTTTGATCTTGGTTTTGCGCTTTAATCTCTGATTTTTGAAATCACTATCTTGAAATAGTTGTAAAACCTACTAGTGGTTGTAGTGCTTTTGGAATATGGATAGATCCGTCTTTTTGTTGGTGGTTTTCCAGTAGTGGAATCAAAATTCGCGGTGAGGCAATCGCAGTATTGTTTAGAGAATAACAATATTCAGTTGAGCCATCCTTTTTTCGATATTTTATTTTTAACCTTCGCGTTTGAAAATCTCCGAGAATTGAATTTGACGCAACTTCTCCATAACTTTCTCGAGAAGGCATCCATACTTCTGTGTCATATTTTTTTATCTGAGGTTCTCCCGTTTCGCCTGTGCACATGAGCATTATCCTATATGGTAACTCAAGTTCTCGAAGAATTTCTTCGGTATTGTTTTGTAGTTCTTCATGCAAGCTTATTGCTTGTTCTAAAATATTATTAGTAATAATTACTTGTTCTACTTTCATGAATTCATGAACGCGATATAAACCTTGGGTATCCTTACCATACGATCCGACTTCCCGACGAAAACAAGGAGAAAATGCCACCATTTTTTTCGGGAGCTCTTTTTCATTAAGAATTTCATTTGCGTAAAGCGCAGTAACTGCCACTTCGGCTGTTCCAGATAAAAATGCGTCCTCATCATTTAATTTATATACTTCAGGTTCTCCCCAAGGAAAATGAGCGCTTCCAAAAAAAGCAAAACCTTTGGCAATGGCTGGTGCAACTAAAGGAGTATATCCTTTTTGTATCAACTTATTAAATGTATAAAATAAAACTGCCAAATGTAGTTGAGCCGCTTGGTTTTTTAAGAAATATCCGCGAAATCCTGAAGTTTTCGTTCCGCGATCAAGATCAATTAAGTTTAGTTTATTTCCAAGTTCGATATGAGATAGGGGAGTGAAGTTAAACTTAGTCGGATTTCCCCATGTTTTTATTTGTTGATTTGATTTTTCATCTTTACCAATTGGAACTTCATCAAGGGGAATATTTGGGACATATGATAATAATTTAT
>PFTH01000118.1 GCA_002789465.1 Candidatus Roizmanbacteria bacterium CG_4_9_14_0_8_um_filter_34_12
CGGTTGCAAGAGATAAGTGCATAAGGGAGTTTGAAAGATTAATTGGTTCGAGTATTTTTTTTACGGTTTTTAGATTTGCGTTGACTAAATTATCATTAATAGATAACCAAATAAGTGGAATATCAAGATGTTTTTGAAGAATTTGGACAAATGGCTTATCTTTTGATTGTTCAGTTCCAAATGATAGGAGGGTAACATTACTAAAATGCTTATGGCAAAAAGAAGCAACAATCGACGAATCAATTCCTCCGGAAACCAATACTCCGACCTTTTCTTTTGAGTTTATTTGTTTTTTATATTTAGAAAATAGTTTGTCAGTTAGTAATGTAAGTTGATTGATATAACGATTCATAAGATATAATTATAAACAAATGAAAATGCTTTACTATCCAGAAAATTTTCCACGCAACAAGGAGAAATTACTCATTGATTTATTTCGATACTTACAAACAGTTGAAATAAAAAAAGTTAAGAAGCTTGATCAAGAAATAAGAAAATTTTTCAGTGGTAAAAAAGAAAAAGAATTTTTTCCATCATACTGGATGCTGCATTTTGTATATTGGCGACATTTTCATTTAAAAATGAGTAAAGTTCCAGACTTTATTAAGCTAAGTCAAAAACACCAAGTACGATCATTATCGGGAATTATTCCCCTATCACTTTTTACCAAACCGCAGGGAAGTTGTCCGTTTCATTGTATTTACTGTGCCACAGAGAAAGATGCGCCAAAAAGTTACTTTTCTGATGAACCAGCAGTGATGAGGGCAGTTCGAAATAAATATGATCCATATTTACAAACACGAAATCGATTAATTCAGTTTTTTTTATCCGGTCATCCAATTGATAAGGTTGACGTGATTATTCAAGGAGGAACATTTTCGTTTTATTCAAAAGAATATCGGGAGTGGTTTGTGAGTGAAATATATAGGGCATGTAATGAAGATATTAAAGAATTGATTGTTAAAGGAGTCACGATTTATGATTTAGGAATTAAGAGGGAAAACAAAAAGATCTGGTCATTAGAAAAGCAAATTAAAATAAACGAATCTGCAAGTTCAAGGGCGGTTGGATTAACAGTGGAAACGCGACCGGATTTTATTGATGAAAAAGAATGTTGGTTTTTACGGAAATTAGGTGTAACCCGCGTAGAGGTTGGAGTGCAAACATTAGATAATAAAGTTTTAAAAATAATTAAACGCGGACATACGATTTTATCAGTTGTGAAAGCAACAAAGTTATTGCGTGATTTTGGTTTTAAAACGACCTATCATTTAATGCCAGGACTACCGGGAAGTTCAGTTCCTAAGGATCTGTCAAATTTAAAAAAAGTATTTAATGATGAGCGTTTTAAACCTGATGCGATTAAATTTTACCCGACACAAATAGTCCAGGGAACAGAATTATTAGAATGGTATAAAAAAGGAAAATTCATACCTTTGAATAACACTGATCTTAATAAAATTGTTACAGAATTTAAATTGAAGATTGTCCCTCGTTGGGTGCGAATAAATCGGTTAGTACGTGACTTGACAAAATCAGATGTTGCAGTGGAAACATTTGCATCGAATTTTAGGCAAAATATTACTGTAAAGTGTCCCTGTATACGTTGCCGGGAAATAAAGAATCGCCAATCCACTGTAGCGGTGGAATTTAGGCTGACAGAATACTCTGCGGGAAAAGGCATGGAGTATTTTATTGAAGCGGTTGATAAAAACGATAGGTTATATGGATTTGTGAGATTACGAATAACTAGTGTTGACATACTAGAGTGGTTAAGGGGTCAAAAGTTAAGGGGAATATTGATGAGTAACTTAAAAAGTTATGGATTGATAAGGGAGCTGCATGTTTATGGACCGCAGATTGAAATCGGAAAAAAAGGAAATGTTCAACACCAGGGAATTGGAACAAAATTAATGGAGAAAGCCGAAATAATTGCACAAGAAAATAAAGTTAACTATCTTGCAGTCATTTCCGGAGTTGGTGTAAGAGAATATTATAGAAAGATGGGATATGAATTAAAAGAAAGTTATATGGTTAAATATTTTTTAGTTAACGCGTTAAAGAATTAACGGGTTATTTTGTTTTCTTTCCTAGCTACTATCTACTAAATCCTAACTACTTATTCTTAATTCCTTATTCCTTATTCTTTATTCTATTACCTCCTCCCCTTCATACTCCACTCCTCCATCGATAGTTTGATCAGATGTTTCAGTTGTACCAGAGACTTCTTCTTGTTGAGGTAGAGCAATTTTAAAACTAGCAATAATTTTATTATAGTTTGTGATCCAGTATGCAATGTTATCTGCTGGATCTAGAGTTAATGAAAATATTACGCCTTGATCGAAAAAAATTGTAATAATTTTTTTGTTTACTTGGTATTGTTGTACGGAAAGATCAGCAATCTTTAACTCTTTGGGCGGATTAGTCTTTGTATTAACTTTATTTTCTTTTTCCCACACTGAAAAATCCGACGTTGTTGTAGTATCAACGTTAATATTAATATTTCCTTTATGTTTTGTGGAAGTAATATTTAACTGCGAATATTGGGTGTCTGATAATTTATCATTTGGTTTAAGGGAAAGATCTGGTGAGTATGTGAATTCAAATCCTGACTCATCTGCGTATTTTAAGTCAGGTTTTATTTTTTGAGTAGTCGGAATTACTTTTGTTTCATTTTGTTTTTGTGATGGTTGTTGACTTGAGATTACAAGCAAAGTTACAATCCCGATAATTAATCCTGTAATTGTTACAATTATGATTGTATGAGGTTTTAGCATGGAAATAGTATAGCAAATCAAAAAGAAAATAACGAAATTCAAAGTTCTAAGATTCAAATCAAGCTCAAATAACAAATAACAAACAAAGTATATTCTTTTTATCATTTATATTTTGAATTTAATTTGTCATTTGAATTTTGTTATTTGAACTTTTAAATTAAATTGTGTTATTATTAGAGTATGAAAATATTGGTGACGTTATTTATAACGATTTCAGGCTTGTTTTTTGTTCCAAACGTAAATGCAAAATTACTTCCGCGTTTCCAGGGTAAACCAGCTGCAAAAGTTGTAGTTGCAAGTGGTGTTGTTGTTTCTCCTAGGCTTAGATTTGACCGTGGTGCTTTAGTTGTATATTTTGGTAATTTAAACAAAGCAAATTCAGTTACATATACTTTAATGTATCAAACATCTGGCGTTGATCAAAGAGTGAGCGGAACTCTTGACTCTACAAATGGAAATTCTCTGACCCGTGAATTATATTTTGGAACATGTTCTTCCGGTGTTTGTCGTCTGCATGGTGACTTAAGTAATATGAAGTTGGAAGTAACCAGTGATTTAACA
>PFTH01000147.1 GCA_002789465.1 Candidatus Roizmanbacteria bacterium CG_4_9_14_0_8_um_filter_34_12
CATTAATAAATTTATTGTATTTGTATCCCAATGGTTTAACAGCCGCGTTAAGACGAATAATCCAAAGTGTTCGAAAATCACGCTTACGGTTTTTGCGTCCGGTGAATGCATGTTCTCCAGCATGAAGTACTGCTTCTTTAGCTTTTTTGATGGATTTATGACGAGTTTGCCAAAAACCTTTGGCCATTTTCAAAACTTTCTTATGTTTTCGTCTTGTTGTCATCCCACCCTTAACTCTTACCATGTTTTAATTTTAAATTTTTAAATGATTTTATTCTTAAATCGTAAATCTTAAATCATAAATCTTATCTCTCTTACGCTTTTCCTAACATCTTCATAATCTTAATGCGATTTTTTCCTTTAACCAACTTCATTCTTTTTAATTGTCGGATATGCGATTTATTTTTTTTACTACGTAAATGACGTAACATTTGTGAACGGTGTAAAACTTTACCGTTTTTTGTTAGTTTAAAACGTTTTAATGCTGACTTTCTGGTTTTTATTTTGTTTTTCATATTTTTAGTTTGGTTTGTTGGTAACGGGATTGCTTCGTCATCCAGCTGAGCTGCATTCCTCGCAATGACATATTTCTATTATCTGATTTTAACTAGTTTTAACTAATTTCAACTGATTTAATTGGTTCAACCGGTTTAATCGTCCCCTTTTTCTTTGCAACTACGGCGCGAATCACTCTGCCTTCAACTCTTGGTTCCTTAACAATATTTATATCACCTAACTGTCCAAGAACACGGGTGACTAGAGCTAATGCCATAGGTTTTTTTCCCATTTCCCGACCACGCAACATTAAATTCACTCTTAATTGATTTCCCTCATGTAAAAATTCTTTTCCCTTATTAATTAATCTTTCCAAATCTGCTTTTCCAATGAAAAGTGAAATCTGGATATCCTTTGTGACACTTTTTTTAATTCCTTTTCGTGCTGCTTTTTCTTTCTTTGCTTCCTGATACAGAAACTTACTAAAATCAATTAATTTAGCCACTGGTGGCTTTGCCGTTGCCGCAATTAAAACCAAATCCATCTGTTTATCATATCCCAGTTGTAATGCTTCCTGTCGACTCATAACACCCACTTGCTTATTCTGTGCGTCAATTACTCGAAGTTCAGACGCTTCTATCCGCTGGTTAAGCTGATAAAATTTTCGATGAACAGGCGGTCTTCTATATACGTTTCTCAATTTGCTGGTTTAGTTCATGTATAAACTCATAAAGGGTTTTTTCTCCAATGTTTTTTCCGTTTAGACTACGTACAGAAATAAATAATTGTTTGTTTGCAGGCAAATTAGAATTCGCCCCTACGTTTGTATTGGGAAGGTCACGCCCTGCCCCTACAGATTTATTTTTTGTATTTGAACCTTGATCATTGATCATTGAACGTTTCTTTTCCTTCTCCCCTATTATAATCATATAAGGAATTTTTTGCAAGGTCGAGTTACGAATCTTCTTTCCAATTGTCTGATTTTCTAAATCAGAAATCGCACGAATGTTACTTGATTTTAAGATTTCTGTAATCAATTTTGCATATTCATGCTGTTGATCAGAAATTGGTAAAACTGCAACTTGCACTGGAGCAAGCCAAGGTGGAAAGGCTCCGGCATAGTGTTCAATTAAAAATGCCATGGTGCGTTCAAAACAACCCAGCGATGCACGGTGAATGACAATCGGTTCTTTTTCCTTTCCATCTTCGTCCACGAAGCGCATACTGAAACGTTTTGGCATAACAAAGTCATATTGCACTGTGAAGGCGGTTTCTTCCTTCCCATGAATGTTTTTTATCTGGACATCAATCTTTGGTCCATAAAAGGCTGCTTCATTTTTCGCTTCATAATATGGAGCCTTTGTTTCAATTAAAACATCGCGTAGTTCTTGTTCTGCCAGATCCCAAGACGCGTCGTCTTTATAATATTTTTTTGATTCATTTCTATCTCCAAGAGACAAACGATAACGATAGTCCACTCCCTTTTTTAATCCAAGTGCATTATTGACAAAATCAATTAAATCCAAGACATTTTTAATTTCTGACTTTGCCTGGTTTTTCATGCAAACAATGTGGGCATCTGCCAACATGAACATCCGAACACGAATTAGTCCGGTGAGTTCTCCGCTTTTTTCATAGCGAAACTGCGGAGAGATTTCTGCCAGTCTGATTGGCAACTCTTTATAACTATGGGGACTGGATTTATATAGCATAAAATGATGCGGACAGGTCATAGGTCGAAGAATCAACTTTTCATCATCTACCTTCATTTCCGGATACATGGTTTCTTTATAATAGGGATAATGTCCAGACATCCGGTACAAATCCACTTTTGCCAATGGTGGAGTGATGACGTGTTGATAGTCACGCCTGATCTCTTCATCAACGATAAATCTTTCAAGCACACGACGAATGGTTGCGCCTTTGGCTGTCAACATTGGCAATCCTTTACCGATCAAATCAGAAAAAACAAACAGGCCCAAATCTTGTCCAAGTTTGCGATGATCGCGTTTTTTTGCTTCCAGCAGCTTTAATAAGTGTTTTTCCAGTTCTTCTTTGGATGGCCAGACCGTGCCGTAAATCCGTGTCAGCATTTTGTTTTTTTCGTCACCATGCCAGTATGCACCAGCGACGGATAATAGTTTGAATGCTTTGATTTCACTGGTATAGTTTGCATGAGGACCTGAGCACAAATCCAAATCAACAACGCCATCATCATGATCAACCATTTTATAAATTGAAATATGTTCTCCTCTTTGCACGATTTGTTCCACCCATTCAAGCTTGTAAGGGTTATTTGCAAAATTTTTTTTTGCTTCATCGGGAGTAATAAAATCCTGGACCAATTTTAAATTTTTGTTTATTAACCTTTTCATTTCTGCTTCAATCTTAGGAAAATGATCTTCACTTATATGGTCCTCAACATCAAAATCAAAATAAAACCCTTCATCAGTGGCCGGACCCATTGCTTTTTTTAATTGTGGATACAGGTTCTGCATCGCAGTATGAAGAACATGTTCAGCTGTATGGCGAAGCTTATGCAGTTCTAATTCTTTTTTTGAAAGTTTTAATAATTTCTCATCAAGTACTTTTGACATTTTCTAATTATAGATAATTTTTAATAAAAGTCCAATAAAAAGATCTCCTTTCGGAGGGTGTTTGCGACGTAAAAAACTATCCCCCTTAACAGGAGTTAGTAGTTGTAACGATTTGGTGAGAATTTCTTACAGTCATAAAAGTATTCTAACCTATTATTATCTCTAAGTCAAAACTAAAAACGAAAACAGTCTTATAAAGACAGTCCTGTAAAGACTGTCTTTATTACTAAAGAAGACTTATGTTATAATAATTATCGTTTCTTAAAATTGGAAGGACG
>PFTH01000145.1 GCA_002789465.1 Candidatus Roizmanbacteria bacterium CG_4_9_14_0_8_um_filter_34_12
ATAACTCCTCAACAACCTTTGGCATTTCAGATAAAACTCTATGATTAGGAAATCGCAAGATTTTCCAACCCTCTTTTTCGCTCAAAAATTTATCTCGTTCAATATCTTCCAAAACAGGCATACCGCCGATAATTTCATGCTGTGTACCGTCTATTTCAATATCAATCTTTTTCTTGCCAACAATCGCGAAATCCAATGTATAACGCTTTGCCACAAGTTTAGGCACTAGCTTATAACCAAGTTTCCCTAATCCTATTTTTTGTAGCTCCTCATAAAACACTCTTTCGGTTGGAGTATCAAATCTCGCGTGCAAATCGTGTTCCTCTAATTTTTCCTCATCTTTTATTTTATGATATGTGCTCTCAATTTTACCCAAAACTCCCTCTCGATTCTCACAAAAATCTTTATCGCCAACGATATACAAAAGATACCTCGCACGCGAAAGAGCCACATTCAAAATTTGCGGATAAATATTATACCACTTGTCGCTATTTCCGTTTCCTTGAGAGGAGACGACTAATGAAAAAATAACTATGTCTTTTTCTGAACCTTGAAATTGGTGAGCAGTCAGTATTTTTACATCGTGCTTTTCTAAAATGTCCGCAGAAGTTTGAGAAGTTATTTTTTCATACAATGCGTGTCGCTGTCTAGAATAAGGCGTTACTATGCCGATACTTAAATCCGTGCCAGAAACTTCTTTCAGCACTTTTTGGAAAACGTTATAAACTTCATCAACTTCGCGCTGGTTGATACGACTTCCCGAAGGGTGTTTATAAACTTCTCCTTTTACATCCTCCCATTGAATTCCGAGCGGTAAATTAGGAGGGAATTTTTGGTAATCAAGTGTGCTCAATATTTTCAGACGACCTTCATAAAAAACTTGATTGCAAAGCGAAATTATTTGATCTTCAGAGCGATAATGATTGGTTAATAGTATCGGAGAATGAGGCAAAGAATTTTCTGCCGCTTTATATAAAGAAACATCACAATATCTAATCTTGGCAGGATAAACATCTTTCATCTCTGTTAGTCCTTGTATTTTTGCAAGCCCGAAATCAATCTCCTTGGTAATTCCTGCTATATGCGTTAATTGCATTGGATCGCCAACGATAATAGCTTTCTTGGCGCGATATAGTGCCGGAGCCGCAGAAGGTAAATCTATTTGAGACGCTTCATCAAAAATTACATAGTCAAAAATACCAGCTTTAAGCGGAAAAGTTCCGCGCAGAGATTTTAGTGTTGAAGACCAAATTTTAAGAACCTGCAAAGCGTTAATAAATGAGGACTCGTTTATTTCTTCGTCGCCAAATCTACGGCTATTCACTTGATTAAGGAAAGTATTTACTAAGCCAGTTTTGTTACCGTTACCAAGCATTTTACCCAAATAAATATTTCTAATAAAATCTTGGCAGGAAAGATAAAATTCTTTTTCTAGTTCTTTTATCTTTGATTCAAAATCTATTCTGCTTGGTAATTTTCCTAAATCTATTTTTATCCTTTTCAATTTAAATCCAAGAAAAACGGATTCAAAATATATTTTTATTTTTCTGAAAAAAGAACCTTGGATTTGTAAAATATTTTTAAGCTCCTGTTGGTAAAAATATTTCTGTTGAAAGTTCTGCTCCAGCTCATCTTTTTTCAGTAAGCCGTTTCTGTATTCTAAGATAGTTTTCCAAAGTGAATGAATATAAGAAATTCCAATCGTTTTGGTGTTTCTTTTTGAAGATTCCGCAAGTAATTCATTAAATCTTCCCTTTAAATCTTGCCTAAGTTCTTTTTTCCCAGTCCGCAACATCAAATTCTTAAACTGGTCGTTTATTCTTGAATTGACGACATCAACGGCTTCGCCGGTATGACTTACAAATAAAACTGATTTTCCTGCAAGAAAAAGATTAACGATCAAGTTTGAAATAAATTGGCTTTTTCCAGTTCCAGGAGGTCCGGTTATTACACTTAACGAATGCCTAAAAATATCTTGAATTGCCGTTATTTGATATTCGTTTGAGGGAAAAGGGAGTATTGGTATTATTTCATTCTGAACATCGGCAGAGCGAGGGGTAGAAAAAAATGATAGGGATGTTTTTCCCAAATCCTCTCTACTTTTAAGCTCCAACAAATCTTTTACGAGGTGGATATTAAAAACAGTAGTTTCTCCTGCAAAAATTAGGCTTTTGTTGTATAAGCCCGCCGTCATTTCTTTTGTTAGTTTTTTAGAATTTGAAAGTTGAGAGGGTTTAATATCCTCGTTGATTGAAATGTTTGTTTCTTTTTTTATAATCTCCAGAACTTGAACGGCAAGCTCTTGCTCGTCAATATTCGGGTTGCTAGCAAATAGATTTTCTACTGACTGATTTATATTAGCTATTTCCTCTGTTCTCAAGCCCAACTTTGTTAGTGCCTGAATTCCGCAAACTGGTCTTGCTTCATCTTTTGACAAAAATAAATACTCACCTTCTCTATCAAGCTTTACTTTTATAATTAAGAGCGGGGCGACTTTATCAACCTTTTTACCACGATCAATATCTTGATAATATAAAAGAGGGTATCCATAAAAAAATTCTAATCCCTCGGATTTACCACTCGCAAAAGTATTTAATTTTTCGTCTATGATTTTGACACGAGCATCTTTTTTTCTAAAGACAAAAGGATCATCATCAAAAGGATATAAAATTGCCCTTGAACGGACATTTATTGAAATATCCTTTTTAGTACATCTTCGTTTTTGATGCACTCATACCAGTAGGAACATATTGTATTTAATAAGTTCATAAAAACTACTTTATTAAATCATCAACGCTCACATCAAGCGCACTAGCAATTTTTGTGAGTGTTTCGATGGTTGGGTTTTTGTTCACGCCCGATTCAAGACGTACTACAGTATTCAATGAAAGTTCGGCAAGACGGGCTACCTTTTCGAGAGAGTAGCCCTTCTGCGCTCGTAGTTTTTTGAAATTTGGCCCTATTTTGTTATTTGACATTGAATTGTTTACCATATACCATTAAAAGGTATAAAATAAATGATACATCATGCTTGTTAGCCATTTTATGATAACTTATTTATTCCCGTTTGGCAAACTCAAAGGGAATTCCTACTTGTTGCCCGCGTATGGGCGGGAGGGGCAAGGGCAACATCTTTTCTCTTGGCGGCGCATTTCGCAAAGCGAAATACGAAATTCGGCGGCGGCGGAAAAATCGGAATCGGAAAGCGAGGGCGG
>PFTH01000229.1 GCA_002789465.1 Candidatus Roizmanbacteria bacterium CG_4_9_14_0_8_um_filter_34_12
CTTATAAAGTTGGAGTTAAGAATATTGTCATACCGGGGACTGATATTGAAACATCAAAAAATGCAGTTGAAATCGCGGAAAAATATGACGGGATTTATGCAGCAGTTGGAATTCATCCCCATCATGCAAATGTAGGGGCAGACTTTATGTCTGCCCATCTTCAGGAAATTGAAAAATTAATTACCTATCCAAAGGTTGTTGCGATTGGTGAAGTGGGTTTGGACAAGCATGAGTATCAAAATACGAAATACGAAAAATATGTAGTTGATAATCAGTTCATCAACGCACAAAAAGCACTATTAACTGAACAGATAAAGTTAGCAATAACATATAAAAAGAGCTTGATTTTACATAATCGCGAGGCAAAAAAAGAAATATTGGAAGCGTTGATCAAACCCGCCGTCGCTAAAGCTTTGGCGGGCAAAGCAGTATTTCATTGTTGTGAGCCGGATTTCGAATTGCTTAATTTTGCCATAAAATACCATATTTATATTGGAGTTGATGGAGATGTGACGTTTAATCAAGAAAAACAAGAATTTATTAAAAAAGTTCCACTAGATTTATTAGTTTTAGAAACCGATTCACCCTATTTATTACCCCGCCCGCCACGCAAGCCAGCTTGCTGGCGTTGCGGGCGGTCAGAACTATTGCGAAGTAAAAAAGCGTATCCGAATAAACCGGAAAATATCAAAATAATTGCCAAATTTATTGCGCAATTATGTGGGCAGCCAGTTGATTTAATTAAAGAAAAAACTACCGAAAATGCGAAAAAGTTGTTTTTTTGTAATTTAATTTATGGTTTTGGCGCTACCAAAACAGGAGAGAAGCAACTACAGCAAAAACAAGGCCCGTTGAATATGAATGCATTTGTGAACCAATTACAGCTCCCAAAATAAAAATACCGATCATTAAAAAAAGGTTAAACTGATTACGGATGGCAACGGCGAAATGGATGACCATGAGATAAACGAAGGAAAAAATGATATACAAAAAAAGATCCATAAAGTAAGTATAACAAAATAGTAGTTAGGGGTCAGTAGTTAGAAGCCAGGGGAAAAAGGAACTCTCAATAATCAATAACCAATGATCAACCAATGTTTAATGATTAAATAATAAAATAAATAAATAAAAGATTAAGAATAAAGATTTACGATTTAGGATTTATGAATTTTTAACAAACATTATGAGAGAACTGAATTAAAACCGGTGACAAAGTTTTGTTGGGAGAAGAAGGTTGACCTTTTGTATGATTGCTTTATCAATTCATCGCGTAAAGTAGGATTATTTTGTATGGATTTTAATGCAGAAACGATTGTTTGTGGTTCTTCCGGCTTGATAAATATTGCATTGTTTTGACTAATCTCTTTGAGGATTGGAACATCAGATAAAATATTCGGACATTTTTGGCTTGAGGCTTCAACATAAGAAAATCCAAAGCCTTCATTACGGGAAGTAAGAATATTACAGACAGCATTTTGATAAAGCTGAATTAATTCTTCATCAGAAATAAATCCGGGAAAGATAAAACGTTTGTCATTTTGGGCAAGAATCATGAACTCATGTAATTCTTTTTGCCATGAATTAGTATTAAGTATTAAGTAGTTAGTATTAAGCTTATTTTGGCTTAATACTTGATACTTACTACTAGCTACTAAATTTTTAAATACTTTCCCTACAAACACACACGGTAGCTCCTGTAATTTTATTGCTTTTGCAAGATTGACGAGGTTTTTATTCCACGTTGCATCGCCAACGTAAAGACAGTAGTTAGAGGGTAGTAGATAGAAGTTAGGGTTTTGGGACAATTTCCTAACTACTAATTCCTGACTACTATCTACTTGATTGAATAATCGTGGCAAACACGGGTATATAACCTTTACTTTCTCGGGTTTAATTTTCAATATAGTAATAATATCTTTTTTACTTTGTTCAGAGTCAGTTACTACGGTGTCATAACTTCGCAGGGCAATTCTGTTCAAAAAAACATTGAGGCTTCCTTTCAGTCCGATAGGAAAGTAGGAAGGATACTTTAAAGGAATTAAATCATGGATAATAGCAATTTGTTTTTTAAACCTGCGTTTGATAAAAAGCGGGGGAGAGAAAAAGTTGAAAAAGGGATTAATAAAAGAAGAATTTTCAATTTTCAATGACCAATTTTCAATTGAATCAGTAAAAATCCAATTTGGGAAGTTTTCGCGTAGAATTTGCAGATAACGTCCAACACCGCGGAATTTGGATTGGCTGTCTTTTGCAGTTGGATCAAAAACAATGACATGATTATTCATAGGTATATTTTAACAGGTTATATCTCTCTAATCACGTCAAAACCCTTATAACTTCCAATAATGGAGTATGCATAAATGTGTTTGCAGTAATGTTGACTTTTCAATTTAAGCGCGGTTTCATGAATGGTTGCGCCAGAACCAATTGCATCATCAATAATTAAAACCCGATTGAATTTTTTTGCACTTTTAATTTGAATGGTTTCTCTGGCGTTAATAAGACGTTCTTCAATTTTTGAAAGTGACTTTTGAGCAATAGGAATATTCCCTTGATAAACTTTGACTAGATCAACCATCGGCAGATTAATATTCAACCCAAGACGAAATTCTTTTAAAAGTTGAATTTGACGAGGAATGGTGGGTGGGATAAATGCAACCGTGTCAATATGATATGGGATCGTTTACTACAAAAGTTACAGCTTTTTGACCTGCTAATAGTTGAGCAACAGTGTCTTTGTAGAGTTGTATCAGTTGTTCAACAACATCATAATATGCATTGTGATCTCCTCGCATAATATTTAATGGAATCCCGACATTAAGTTTAATTAGAGCAATGACTAGTTTTTTTGCAAAATCCGCGCTTTTACCTTCTGAGAACTTAATAATATCTTCGATTGGTATTGAAGCGTGAAAAGGAAGGGCGGCTTCTTGACGAAAATTATCAAGTTTGGTGGTTTTTATTGACGTTCCTTTTTCGGTAAAATCAACCAAAACTGCAATTGCTTCGTGCTTATGTTCCATTCCAGGGATAAGCGGAGCTTTCATTTCGAATTGATCAGATAGTTCACTTAAAAGCCTGATTTTCAAATTCGTCACCTTTTTTTCCAACATTACTTGCTGCTACATTAAGTGCTTCGCATCCTTCATGTATTCCAGATTGACCGTTTTTTTTATCAGCGAGAATATCTTGCCACTGCTGACTATCTTCTTTTCCCCATAAAACCGCCGCATATCTGGCAGCAAAGAAAAAACGATGAGAAAAAGATAAATATAAATCTGG
>PFTH01000195.1 GCA_002789465.1 Candidatus Roizmanbacteria bacterium CG_4_9_14_0_8_um_filter_34_12
AAAAACAGAATATATTCAAGTTCACAAAGACCAACTAAAATTGTGGTGAGGATACCCCGACGCTTGCGTCGGGGAGGATGTCATTCAAGCTGGAGTAGCCGTATATCTTCCTCCGCCACCAAACAAAGTAAACGGATTGATTAATCAATTAATTAATTTCATTAATTCCAATGACGAAAAGTTTACCATAATCACCGCATTAATTGGTCATCTTGTTTTTGAAAAAGTTCATCCATTTATGGATGGTAATGGTCGGGTTGGACGTTTGTTAGTTTCAACAATTTTATTAATTAAGGGTTCTGATTTTAATATTAACATTCCGTTTGAGGAATATATTGATCAACATAAAGAAGATTATTACTATTATTTAGATGTAGGAATGAGAGAACCAAGCGCCTATCTACTATTTATGTTGAAAGCCTTTAATGAGTCTGAAGAGTTGGTGAAACAGAATGTAATAAATGAGATCAATCAGAATAATAAAACTTACCTTCCACCACGTCAAGAAGAACTATTTTTAATTATCAAAGAACACAGAACGGTTTCGTTTGATTTTTTACATCGCCGTTTTTTACAAATACCAAAAAGAACACTACGATATGATTTACAACAGCTTGCAAAGCAAAATTTGATTATAAAAATCGGAAAGACAAGAGGAAGTTTTTATACGGTAAAATAAAATTTATAAGGTCATATAAATAATTATTTTTCAGTTAGAATATATCTATGCTTCAGGAATATATCAAAAATATTTTTAATAGTTATAAAAGAGGTGATGCTCGAGAAGAAAGCTATTATTCTGCTTTAGAAGAATTGATAAAAAGCTACATTCATAAAAAAGGTAAAAAATTTGATGTAACGGTATTACCTAAAAAAACAGAAGGTGGTAATCCTGACTTTAGAGTTTGGGCTAGTCGACAAAAAATAACTGGCTATTTCGAAGCGAAATCATTAAACACAATCAATCTGGATGAAATTGAAAACTCCGAACAGTTAAAAAGATACCGCGAAATATTTCCTAATTTAATATTGACTAACTTTTTTGAATTCCGTCTTTATCGAAATGGAGAAATGGTAAAAACAATAACAATAGGCAGACATTTTTTGATAGAAAAGTTGGATTCACTCCCACCAGTGGAAAACGAAGTTGACTTTATTGCACTAATGGAACAGTTTTTTTCATTTTCTGTCTCAAAAATAACAACTGCAAAGCAATTAGCAATTGAATTAGCCAAAAGAACAGGTTTTTTAAGAGATCAATTAATAAATGAATTGAAAATTGAAGATAATATTCAGGGAATTCAAATGCTTGAAGGTTTTTATAAAACGTTTAAGGATTATTTAATTTCATCTTTAACCATTAGTCAATTTGCTGATCTCTTTGCTCAAACAATTACGTATGGTCTTTTTGTAGCCAGAACAAGAGCAGAAGAAAAAGATTTTCACAGAGAATCAGCAGTTAAATATATTCCACATACAATTGGAATTTTAAGAAAGGTTTTCCAATTTGTTTCTGCTCCTGATTTACCGATTTCAATGAAAGTCATCGATGATATTACCGAAATATTAGCTGCAACTGATGTTGGGAAAATTATTCATCGTTTTTATCATGAAAACAAGGGAACAGATCCGATTATCCATTTTTACGAAACGTTTTTATCACATTATGATAAAAAAGAAAGAGCAAAGAGAGGCGTTTATTATACTCCGGAATCAGTTGTTAAATATATTGTTAAAACAGTTGATTATTTATTAAAAAAGAAGTTTGATAAACCAGATGGTTTTGCTTCAAATTCCGTGACCGTACTTGATCCGGCTGCGGGAACTTTAACCTTTCCAGCAGAAGCAATTAAACTGGCAATTTCCGGTTATAAAGAAAAATACGGTGATGGTAATATTGCTAGTTTAATAAAAGAAAATATTTTAGAAAATTTTTACGCTTTTGAGTTGATGATGGCGCCTTATGCAATTGGCCATCTTAAAATTTTTCTCCTGCTCGAAGAGTTTGGATATAGGATGAAGGATGATGATAGGTTTAAATTATTTTTAACAAATACTTTGGAAATGAAAGAATTAGCCTTCACAGAATTACCTTTGTATGATGCGATTGCAGACGAATCGCAACAAGCTAACAAAATCAAAAAGAATAAAAAAATAATGGTTGTGCTTGGAAATCCACCATACTCAGTTAGTTCCTCAAATAAAATTGAAAAGGATAATGAAATAAACAGCGTTTATGAATCTTATAAAGAACTGGTGAGAAAAGAAGAAAGAAACATTCAACCCTTGTCCGATGATTATATTAAATTTATTGCTTTTGCTCATTGGAAGATTAAGCAAGCTGGTACGGGAATAGTGGCGATGATCACGAACAATTCTTATTTAGACGGAATTATTCATCGTGATATGCGAAGAAAATTAATGGAAGATTTTAATCAAATTTATATTGTCAATCTTCACGGTTCATCAAAAAGACAAGAAAAAACACCTCAAGGCACCAAAGATGAAAATGTTTTTGACATTCAACAAGGAGTTAGTATCATCATTCTTGTTAAAGGAGAGAAATTATTAAAATATATAAAATATTTTGATCTATGGGGATTGCGGGAAGAAAAATATAATTTTTTAACTAATCACTCAATTGAAAATACGGAGTTTAGTTTGCTTTCTCCGAAACAACCACAACACTTTTTTGTAAAAAAAGATTTTAGCCAACAGGAAAATTATGACAAATTTATTTCATTAAAAGATATATTTAATAAATATAACGCAGGGATCGCAACAGGTAAGGATGATGTTTTAGTTAATTTCAATAAGGAAACCCTTTTCAGAAAATTATCAATCAAAGATAAAGAATTATTTAAATTGACAATGGAACATGAAGGAGTTAATAAAGAGCTAATAGAAATATGGTGGGAGGAATTGCAAGCGATTGATATAGAAAAACAAATAAAAAAATATTTCTATCGACCATTTGATCAAAGATATACGATATATAATAACAAAATTCTCCAAAGATCTCGAAAAATAATAATGGATAATTTTTTAGATAACAACTTATCTATTGTTATTAGTAATACTTCAATAAACAAGTATTATAACGAAGTATATATTTCAAATGAACTATCTGATAAACATTTAACTGGGTACCAGACATATGTTTTTCCTTTATTTATTTATCCTATTGGAGAAAGAAAAGAATTATTTAACAGTAAGACAAACAAAACTTCTAATATTAACTGGACGAATCTACCAATAGAATATCAAAAAATTAGATCCGCGGAGGCGGTTTTTTATTATATTTACGCCATATTATATTCCAATATTTATAGGCAAAAATATCAAGAGTTTCTAAAAATTGATTTTCCAAAAATTCCGTTTACTAAAAATATTGAGCTTTTTAAATCGATCAGTAGTATTGGTGAAAATTTAAGTAATCTTCATCTTTTGAAGACACCAGAGTTGAATAATCCTACTTCAAAATTCATTGGTCAAGGAGATAATGTTGTTAAAGAAATTAAATATACGGATGAAAGACTTTATATTAACTCCGAACAATATTTTACACCTGTTGCTTCCAATATATACAATTACTATATTGGCGGATACAAAGTTTTAAACAAATGGTTAAAAGACAGAAAATCAAGAACCTTATCACTTGAAGAAGTCAGACGCTTTTGCCAAGTAATTACTTCATTAAAGCTGACTATTGAAATTCAAGAGCGGATTGATAAATTTTATCCAGAAGTTGAGAAAATTCTTATGTAAATATGAATAAACAAATCACTCAATACAACATATACTGCGATGAGTTAAGATTAGGGAATGTTGACTTAAAAAAATATTCACGAAACATAAATTTTCGCAAGAACTGAAATGGTCTAAAACAAATATTGCTATTGATAAACTCGGCAATGAAAGTAAGCCTTACATTGCATCTGAAATTATATACCTATAAAATTAAAATTTATGAAACAAAAAAATCAGCTTCAAAAATTTAACAATTTTGTAATATTTAAAACTGCTGAGGGCAAAGTAAATATTGACGTTTTTTTTGCAAATGATACGCTATGGCTTACCCAAAAAATAATCGCAGAGCTTTTTGATACTACAAAACAAAATGTCAGCTTACATCTAAAGAATATTTTTTTTGAGAAGGAATTAATAGAATCTTCAGTAGTCAAGGAATTCTTGACAACTGCATCTGATGGAAAAACATATCAAACCCAATACTACTCTCTTGATGCCATAATTGCCGTGGGGTATAGAGTAAACAGTAAAAGAGCCACTCAATTTCGTATTTGGGCTACTAAAATACTACAAGAATTCATCATTAAAGGTTTTACTATGGACGATGAACGACTTAAACAAATCCAGTATTTTGGACAGGATTATTTTGAAGAATTGCTCGAACGAATTCGACAGATACGAACAAGTGAGCGAAGATTTTATCAAAAAATTACTGATATCTATGCCCTTTCTGCGGATTATGATAAAGACGCAGATATTACCAAGGGATTTTTTGCCACTGTTCAAAATAAACTACACTTTGCTATAACGGGACAGACGGCTGCGGAGATTATATATTCGAAATCAAATGCAAAAAAGGCATTTATGGGGCTAACCACATGGAAAAACGCACCGAAAGGACAAATACTTAAAAGCGACACTCTTATTGCCAAAAACTACCTAAGTGAAAAATATATTAATGAGTTAAACCGTATTGTTTCCGCATACTTAGAACTTGCAGAAACAAGAGCAAAACGGGGCATTGTGACAAATATGAAAGACTGGGTCAGCTTTTTAAACAAATTTCTTAATATGACTGAATACCCAATACTTCAACATAAGGGAAAAATATCGGCAGAAGATGCAAAAGAAAAAGCAGAAGCTGAATACGAAAAGTATCGAACTGAACAAGATAAAAACTATCTTTCAGATTTTGACCGTGAAGTGACTAAATTATTAAAAGGACAAAAAAATAAATGAGTATGGTAAAACGAACCAAAAATGTGGATTCGAGGAAAATGGTTATTGGAGTTCTTTTTTTGCCAAGAAAAGAAAAGATTATTAAAAGAATCCTTGAATAAAATATATGTAATAAAAAATACTTCACTCGAAGCAATCCGCTCAAACTATCCACTTAAGGAAGTGCGAACTTCGCACGTCTCATTAAGCGGATTACTCTAAATGAAGTATTAGTTAAATTTTAATGGATACTATATTCATATGTCAAGTCAAAAAAAAATCGCCATTGTATATGATTGGATTGATAGTTGGGGAGGGGTGGAGAGAATTCTGCTAGCTTTTCACGAAATGTTTCCCGATGCGGATTTTTTTACATCTTACATTGATTATGATAAGGCCGGTTGGGCAAAGAATTTTAAAATAAAAACGTCATTTATTCAAAACTTGCCGGATTTTATCAAAAAAAACCGTAAGCTATCATTTCCTTTATATCCTTACGCTTTTGAATCGTTTAATTTCAATGAATATGGTGTGGTGATATCAGTTACCTCATCCTTTGCTAAGGCAGTAATTACTAAACCAGACACTCTACATATCTGCTATTTACTAACTCCAACCCGTTATTTGTGGTTATATCCCAAACAGTATTTAACCGGTTGGCAAAGATTGTTAGGTAAACCTTATTTTAATAAGATAAAAAATTGGGACTATATTGCTGCCCAACGACCGGATAAAATAATTGCTATTTCTCAAACAGTAGCGGATCGGTGCAAACAATTTTATAATCGGGAGGCGCAAATTATATATCTGGGGTTTGATATTAATTATTGGAATGATATTAAGTTAAAAGTTAAAAGTGAAAAGTTAAAAGTGCAACTCAAAAGTAAAAAGTTTTATTTAGTTGTGTCACGTTTGGAGCCTTATAAAAGGGTTGATTTAGCAGTTGAAGTTTTTAATCAAACAGGGAAAAGTCTATTTATCGTAGGAAAAGGGAGTCAACTGGGTAAATTAAAACAGCAGGCAAAGTTAAATATCAAATTCATGTCAGATATTACTGACCAAGAGTTGGCGCTTTTATATAGTCAGGCAGAAGGCTTAATTATGCCACAAGAAGAGGATTTTGGGTATGTTTCCTTGGAAGCGCAATTTTTTGGATGTCCAGTAATCGCGTATGGAAAAGGGGGAACAACAGAGACAATTATTCCTAATAAGACAGGAATTTTTTTTATGGCACAAGATGCTATGAGTTTAAAGCAAGCTTTGGAAAAATATGATAAAATTAAACAGGTATTAAAGCAAAATTTAAAAGAGATGGGGATAAAGGGTTTTGACAAATACGCTCTTGATAATTTTAAAAATAATTTTATTAATCAATTAACACCAATATCTAGTAACTATTAACTAATAACTTATCTATTATGAAAGCAATAATTTTTGCCGGAGGGACAGGAACAAGAATGTGGCCTTTGTCTCGTAAAAAATCACCAAAACAATTTGATAAATTAATTGGTGATAAATCAACTTTACAACTTGCTATTGACCGTTTAACTCCGGATTTTTCTCCCGAAGACATTTATATTTCAACTAATATCGCCTACGATAAAATCGTAAGAGAACAACTACCGCAAATTCCGACTGATAATTTTATTTTTGAACCGGAAAAAAAAGATATTGGGCCGGCAATTGCACTTGTTGTTGGGATTCTTCATAAAAAATTTCCCCATGAACCAATCGCGATTCTTTGGAGTGATCATTTAGTAAAACAAATTGCGTTTTTTAAAAAAATATTAATAACTGCGGGTAACGAGATTAAGAAATCACCAAATAAAATTATTTTTATAAGTCATAAACCTCGTTTTGCAAGCGTAAATCTTGGCTATATTCATGTTGGAAAAAGATTACATGAGTCCGAACGTATTAGTTTTTATGAATTTAAAGGGTTTAAATATCGACCCGATCAAACAACTGCCAATAAATTTATAAAAACTAATAACTATACATGGAACCTGGGATATTTTGTTACTACACCTGATTTTATTATGAAACTATATCAACGTTTTTCCCCAATAGTTTTTAACAATACAATGAAAATTTTACAATATTATGGAAAGATAAGTTACTTGACAAATCTAGAAAAACATTACGGTCAAGTTGAATCAATCTCTTTCGATAATGCGATTTTGGAAAATCTAGATAAAAAAGATGCACAAGTAATCGTAGAAGATATTGGTTGGAGTGATATTGGTGCATGGGAAGCGTTAAAAGAGGCTCTTGAAACATTTCCATACGAAAATGTTATTCGTGGAAAAGTTTATCTAGAACATGTTCGCGACTCATTAATTTATAATTATGAGGATAAAAAACTCGTGGTAGGAATTGATCTCGATGAACATATTATTGTTAATACTAATGATGTGCTTCTAATTGCAAAAAAAGAATCGGTGCCAAAAATTAAAAAGATTGTTGAAAACTTTGAGGGTACGGAGAACGAAAAACTCACTTAAAATTATATGAACATATTTTCTGGTCAAAACTATCTTCGTTTTACTAAATATCTTGTTGATTATCTTGGAGCAATCATTCTTTTACTAATATTCTCTCCGATATGTTTTATATCTGCGGTCGCAATTAAACTAAATAGTCCAGGACCTGTTTTTGCAGACGTTCCTGAAAGAGTTGGAAAAGATGGAAAAAAGTTTAAAATGTATAAATTTCGTTCAATGATCGTAAATGCCCATCAAATGCTGCGCGAAGATCCAAAATTAAAAGATCTTTATAGTCAATACAAAAAAGGTAGCTATAAATTAAAAAAAGATCCTCGTATTACATCGATTGGAAAAATACTTCGAAAACACTCAATTGATGAAATACCGCAATTAATTAACGTTCTACGAGGTGAGATGAGTTTGGTTGGTCCTCGGGCATATTATCCGGACGAACTGGATCATCAATCAAAACAATATCCAAAAACAAAAAAATTAGTTCAGCGCGTATTATCAGTTAAACCAGGGATAACAGGTTTATGGCAAGTTTCCGGACGATCAAAAATTAATTTTGATAAGCGGATTACTATTGACGCAACCTATGTTGATAAATTATCATTGATGAAAGACATAAAAATAATTATCAAGACTCCTTTGGTAATGTTAACAGGAAAGGGAGCGATATAAAAGAATTTAGAATTCAGAATTTTGAATTAAGAATTATTAATTCCAATTGAAATAAACTATGTTTAAAAAAATTATTTTAGTTTTTTTCGTATTAATTATAGTTCTTGTTGGTTTGGGATATTTTAAAGTATACCAACCTTATCTAAAAATTAAGGCTAAAGGACAAATATTAATGGCTTCAAGCCAACAACTAAAAGCAGTATTTAAGAAAAATAATATTGATTTAATTAAAAAACAAATAGATGAGATAACTTCAAAATATAAAGAATTTAAAAAAGAAACGCAATCAATCGCTTGGTTAGAATTTGTTCCTCAAGTTAAAGACTTTCAAAACGGAATCATCGCTGGCGATTATCTATTAAAAGCAGCTAAAGATACTGTGGTTGCAATTGCCCCATATGCAGATTTAATTGGATTTAAAAAGGGAGAAGCTTCTTTTGTTGAAAAGTCGGCTGAAGATCGTTTACAGACCGCAGTATTAACTCTGGATAAGATGCTTCAAAAGATTGACATAATCTCTGAAGATATAAAGAACGCTGAAGATAGAATTAATACCATTGATACTAATCGTTATCCAGAAAAAATTGGCAAAACGGTTGTAAGAGAAAGATTAGTTAATGCAAAAGAACAGTTCACAGGACTTGCCTCAATGTTTGTTGAGGCAAAACCATTTTTAAAGAAACTTCCGGTAATTTTAGGAAAAGATAAAGAACAAATATATTTATTATTATTTCAAAATGACAAAGAAAAAAGAGCAACTGGAGGCTTTTTGACCGCATATGCAATCTTTCGAATAAAAGATGGGAAAATGCGAATTGAAAGATCAAATGATATTTATAGTTTAGATGCTTCAATTGCAAATCATCCGGCGGCACCAGATGATATTCTTACTTATCACAAAGGCGTGAGTCAATTTTATATCCGTGATAGTAATCTTTCTCCTGATTTCGCAGAGTCAGTGAAGTTATTTGACAGTCTTTATCAAAAGAGTAACATCAAGATTGAGTACGACGGAATAATTGCAATCGATACAAAAATATTAGTCGATATGCTGTCAATTTTCGGTGATACTGAAGTGCGTGGCATTCGTTTTTCAGCAGATATTGACAAGCGTTGTAACTGCCCTCAAGTAATCTATAAACTGCTAGACGAAATCGATCGACCGGTTGGGTATGTTAAAGAAGATCGCAAGGGGATTTTGGGAGATTTGATGTATGCATTATTTTATAAAGCCATTGGTTTTTCACCATCAAAATATTGGGGCACTCTTGCACAAACAATGCTTAGAAATTTAGAAGAAAAGCATATTTTATTAAACTTTACTGATAGTGAAGTTCAAAAATCAATTGAGAAACTTAACTATGCCGGAAGAATAAAAGAATATAATAACGATTATCTTCATGTCAATAATGTAAATTTCGCCGGAGCAAAGTCAAATCTATTTGTAACAGAATCGCTTATATCAAAAGCCAAAACACAAGGAGATTCAATTGAAAAAGAATTAACGGTTGAGTTCCGCAATCCTTATTCGGCTTCAGATTGTAATTTGGAACGCGGTGGTTTATGCTTGAATGCTCAACTTCGCAACTGGATTAGGGTTTATGTTCCTCGCGGATCAACTCTGATCGATTTTCAGGGTTCTGAGATGAAAGTTAAGACTTATGAAGAACTTGGAAAAACTGTATTTGGTGGATTTTTAAAAGTTAATCCTGAAGGTATTGCTAAAGTGATTATCAAATATCGTCTTCCAAAAGCAATAAAATTAGACAAATATAGTATCCTAGTACAAAAACAACCAGGCGCACAAAAAGGTAAGCTTAAGGTTGAGATTGACGGTAAAACTATTTACGACGGGTTGTTAGAAAAAGATATTGAAGCCAAGAAATAAGAATTCAACACATAAAATTTTATGGGAAACGATAAATATTCTGCTTTATGGGTGTCGTATACGTCTATTAATGATTTTCTTCACTGTCCACGTGCTTATTTTTTAAAAAACGTTTATCGTGATCCAACTACCGGGCATAAGGTAAAGATTGTTACACCTGCATTAACACTTGGACAAGCTATTCACGAAGTGATTGACTGGTTATCATATCAACCAAAAGAAAAGCGGATGAGCCAATCACCAGTAATATACCTAGATAGTGTTTGGTCAAAATATTCAGGAAGACGAGGAGGATTTTTAACCTCAAACGTTGAACTAAGTTATTTACAAAGGGGTAAAGATATGCTTAATCGCTTAATGAAAAAACCAGGTGTAATTTTAAATCCGGCGGTTAAAATAAAGTCGGATTTACCGTTTTATTGGTTGTCTAATGAGGCAAATATCATATTATGCGGAAAGATAGATTGGATGGAGTATATAAAAGAGACTGACTCAATTCATATTATAGATTTTAAAACTAGTAAAAATGAAGAAGAAAAAGATTCGTTACAGTTGGGGATATACGGCTTATTAGCAAGAAACTGTCAATCACGACCAATTACGAAAATAAGTTATTGGTATATTAATAGTCAGAACGAACCAAAATCAATTTCTCTGCCTGACTTCGATCAAGTGCAAGATAAAATATTAGCAATTGCAAAACAGATCAAAACAGCAAGGCAATTAAAGATATTCAAATGTCCACATCAAAATGGCTGTATTTATTGCAGATCATTTGAGAAAATTTTAAAAAAAGAAGCTGAGTTTATTGGCGTTAATAGCCATAATGAAGATCTTTTTATTCTTGAAAGTAGTTTAGATCCAAAGATGGAAAGTGTTATATTATGAATAGGGTAATTACAACTACAGGTATTGTACTGCGAAAACGTCAACTTCTTCGAAGCGATCTTCAATTTACAATATTTACAGAAGAAATTGGAAAAATAAATATTTTTGCAAAAGGAATAAGAAAAATAACTTCAAAACGCCTACCTAATCTTCAAACCGGAAACTTAATAAAGATTCAAATTAATCAACATAATAACGCTTTTTATCTTCAAACAGCGCAACTAATAAGTGCATTATCCTCAATAAAACAACGATCAGAGCAAATTGAACAGCTTTATTTACTTTTTTTTATTCTTGACCGTTTACTTCCAGAGGCACAGCGAGAAAACGAAGTCTTTAAGGAGGTAATCTCTTTTATCATTAAATTTTCAAAAGAAATACGTTTTTCAAATAACTTCTTACATCAAGCTTTAAAAAACATTGTTAATATTTTAGGTTATCCTTCAGAAGCAAACGATATTAATGGTTTAATAACGGAAATTGAACAAATTATCAGTGAAAAAGTACCTCAAGTTAGTATATAATCTAAATTATGGATAAGATTACAGCGCTTTGTAAGCGGAGAGGCTTTTATTTCCCGTCTTCGGACATTTATGGCGGTTTAGCAAACTGTTGGGATTTTGGACATTATGGAACACTCTTGAAAAATAATCTGAGAGATTTATGGTGGAAAACATTTGTTTTAGATAGAGACGATATGGTTGCAATTGACGCGGCAATTTTGCAAAGTCCATTAGTTTGGAAAGCCTCTGGTCATATTTCCGGGTTCAACGATGCAATGGTAGATTGTAAGAAATGTCATAATCGTACTCGTGCCGATCACTTGATTGAGAGTCAATTAAAAGGGATGAAGGTCGAAGGTTTAAAAATTGAGGAAATGACAAAGATAATAGTTGACAATAAGCTGAAATGTCCTAAATGTGGAGATAGGGATTTGACTAACGTTCGAACGTTTAATCTTTTATTTACTACCAATATTGGAATAATTGAAGGTGAAAAATCAGCTGTGTATTTGCGTGGTGAAATCGCTCAAGGTATTTTTATTAATTTTAAAAACATTCTTGATGCCATGCGTGTTCGCCTTCCTTTTGGGATAGCTCAACAAGGTAAGGCATTCCGTAACGAAATAACCATGGGTAATGCCGTTCATCGTACATTGGAGTTTGATTTAATGGAGTTTGAATATTTTATTAGAAAAGAAGAATGGGAAAAGGTATATAAATATTGGCAAGATACACTATGGACATTTGCACTAGACCTTGGTATTTCAAAAGATAATTTGAGATGGCGAGAACATGAGGAATTTGAACGTTCTTTCTATTCAACAAAAACAATGGATATTGAGTATAAATATTTACACGGTTGGATGGAAATGTTTGGTTTGGCTTATCGTACAGACTATGATTTAAAAAATCACATGAAGCATTCTGGCAAGGACTTAAATTATACAGACCCAAAAACTCACGAAAAAATCGTTCCTCATGTAATTGAACCAACTTTTGGTTTATCTCGTTTGACTGGAATAATTCTATCCGATGCATATCGCGAGGATGTTGTTAATGGAAAACCAAGGGTTTTTTTGAAACTACACCCAAGCATCGCTCCAGTAAAGATTGCTGTTTTTCCGCTTCAAAAAGATAAAAAGTTATATGATTTTGCACGTCAAGTATATTTAGAATGTAAAAATAAATATCATTGCGAATTTGATGATAGCGGAAATATTGGAAAAATGTATCGTCGACAAGACGAAATCGGAACTCCATATTGTATTACAGTTGATTATAAATCTCTCGAAGATAAAACAATTACGATACGTGAACGTGATAGTATGAAGCAGGAAAGAGTTCCAATTTTTAAAATTTTTAATTTTATAAAAATTATATAAAATTATTATGAAAAATAAAAAAATAGCGTTAATTATCGTCGCATTATTAATTTTGATAACCTCCATTTTGATTATCGTAAGACTCAATAATAACAAAGCTATCAATAATATTAAACCAACACCATCTGTTGTTAGCGAAAAACCATTCCCTACACTGGATAGCTCTTTTAAAGTTGATTTAGTTGGAATGAATAATAATAAAAAAATTAAATTAACTATGTTCGGTATTCCAAAGAGTACAGAGAGTATTGAATATTCTTTATCATATCAAACTAAGCAACAAGGTCTACAAGGAATAATTGGAACAATCGAGCTTAAGAAAAACGAATCAGATTTTGTTTTGGAAAGAGATTTGGGAACATGTTCATCTGGAACATGTATCTATCACACTGTTGAAGGGAATATTATGGTGGAATTAAAATTATCAGGAAAATATGGGGAAAGTTTGTTTAGTAAAGATTATAGTCTCTAAACTTTTAGTAAACAATGATATTACAACTTAATAAGAGCCTGTAATGATCACGACGTTACGTCGGGACCAATAACTTATAAAATAATTTATCAAAAGGAGGTGTTTCCAATATGCCAAATATAAAATCAGCCAAAAAAAAACAGAGAAAAGATTTAAACAAAACTAAACAAAACGACAAATATCGCCGATCAATTAAATCAATGTTTAAAGACATGAAAAAAGGAAAAGTTGCAAAAGTTACACAAAAAAAATTAAACTCGATAATTGATAAAGCGAGTAAAAGAAAAATAATTCATAAAAATAAAGCAGCAAGATTAAAATCACGTGTTTCTCGGTTTTTGAAACTTAAGAAAAAATCATGAAATATAAAATTAACCTACTGTTACCAAAAGAAAAAAACTGGTTAGACAAGGTTATTTATTTTGGTCTGAATTATCTTAGATATATACTAGTAATTACTCAGACAGTAATAATAATGGTTTTTTTTTATAGGTTTAAAATTGACCAAGAGATTGTTGATCTAAAAGACGCAGTAAAACAAAAACAAGAGA
>PFTH01000217.1:0-3219 GCA_002789465.1 Candidatus Roizmanbacteria bacterium CG_4_9_14_0_8_um_filter_34_12
TGACTTTGGTGGACGAGTAGCTAATACGATTAAAGATATTGTCTGCTGCGGTAGCCAAACTAAAGAAGACTTTTGCCAAAAGGAAATTTCTAAAAATGAACTTGCTACTTCATTTTCTGCCGTTGATGAAAGCGGTGGCAATACTAACCAAAACGCCGCTTGCGGTAATTAGTGTTTCTTGATTTAAATCGATACTGGTTAAATCTGCCGCCGAGATTTTACGAAAAGTCAAAAAGAATACCGAGATTGTTACCATCGATGAAGCACAATGGTTCGGGATAAAATTGGTAGCCGCTGTTCAGAAATTGCTTGAGAAAAAAAAGTATATTATCGTCGCCGGCCTGGCAATGACTTTTGATCGTCAGCCGTTTGTTCCTATGCCACAGCTTTTAGCGATGGCTGATAAAGTGAACAAACTAAACGCTATTTGTTCGCTCTGCGGTAAGGAGGCGGTTTATCACAAAAAAATTAATAAAGAAAGTTTTCAGGTGAGCGCTCTCAAACCTGACCGGAGATTTGTTGCCCGCCTCGACGCCTCAATCTTTCAAGCCAGATGCAGAAATTGTTTTTCTAAAAAACCTTAGTGCTCCTTCTTAAAAGGTACGAGTTCCAATTTTAAAAAGATTGATTTATAATTGTTAAAATGGGTGCACCAGTAAGTGAACCACAACCATCTAGAGAGGAAAGGTCAATTGCTTATTCAGATGCATGGAAAGATGTTTTAAGCTGGAGACAAACTTTTTCGGCTGAAGTTGACCAACCAATATTAAAACGAGTAAAAACTTTATCTCTACTTACACCCTCTCAACAAATGATTGCCGAAATGCAACCAGATTCAAAAAAACATTTAGAGCTTGAGATGTTGCCTTTTGTCACACAGGCTATAGCTCAATATGTAAGTAGTAGTGCTCTTGCCTCATATGTTCCAACTGATATCCAGATTATTCTTTATCCCCAACATAGAGACGGTGAATTATTCCCAGAACATGGTGAAAGAGCAGGATTCCATCTAAGAAGAGGGGGTTATCCAGTAATGCTTATTCCAATGCGGCAAAAGGAAGACGGAAGCTATGGTTTACAGCCTTTAATAATTGGACATGAATTAGGAGAGATAGCCGTTTCGCATATGCTAAGAAATTTAACTGGTGCGATAGGGACGATGGCCAATCTGGAAGATCATCCGCTTAAAGAAGGGTTTTGCGAGGCGTGCGGACTGGATTTCTATAGATTTTTAGCAGAGAAACAAGGAAAACAATTTAACCTTACCTATGATTATATTTGTCAAGAAGCATATAAAAAACATGATTTAAGGAGATTACTTGGTAAAATACCATGTGATCAGGCAACCGAGGATGAACAAACGTTTATGAGATATCTTTTGTCAGGCAGTATCGTTTCTAAATTAATTGAAACATATGGTTTTGAGAAGGTATTAAAATATTTTGCAGATGAAGCGGATAGCATAGCAAAAAAAGATGAAAAATTTCGACTAGCTTTTGAAAAATTAACTGAGGCAACAGGAGGACTTATTAAAGTAACATTGAGAACAGAAAAAACTGCTACACCACCAAATAAAAAAGAATTAAACGATCTTCTCAAACAACTGGGTTATAAACCAGAACAATTTTTATCATTGGATAGTTCAACTCAAGCTGTCGATAATAAACCAGAAGGTGCTGTTGCAGCATTAATAGTTGACCAATTTTATGACTGGTTTAACAGAGATGAACCAGGTGTTACATTACCAGAAAGACTAAAAACGGAAGATGTTCATAAACCAACCGGAAAAGATCAATTAGAAAGACCAAGTTTTATCCAAAGGGTTCTAAATGGAATAAATCGTGAAAGTGCGGCAAAAATTTTTGGAGAAGATTTTTCTGCAGAGACTTTTATTCAAAAATGGAAAGATGACTTCTTGAGCAGAAACACTGCAGAAACACAGCGATAATTTAAAATCTCAATTAACCGCTTCAGGAGGTATTGCAATGTGCTCCTTAGTGGACAAAGTTCGTAACTTTTACCTTAATTCCACTAAACAGTATTATATACCAAATTTTGATCAGTAGATTATCTTCTTTCAAACCCTATAATAGATAATCAAATTAGATTCTTGAAGGAAGTAACATCAAATTATACAATTCCGGCGATAATTTCGATGTGAAATTTAACCATCAACTAAGAAGTTTTTTTATTTTTTTGTAATATCTTTATTTTTTTATGAGTCTTGGATAATAACTCTCTTAAAATTCCTCCAAATTCTGGATCACTAATTAAATCCGGTATTTCTATAGTTCTAATTTTATCTGGCAAAGATAAATTAGCAAAGAAAATATTTGATCTTTTGGGTAAATTACTAATATTTACTAAGTCAAGTATATTTCCTTCGTCAGTTTCATAGTTATAGATCATTTTTTGCAACTCTTTTTCAAATAAATCAGGATAAAGTTTTATATATCTTTTGTTTGAGTAACCGACACGACTCGAAAGGGAAATTATATCTTTTGCACTTAATGATTTACCGGCAAGTTTTCTAAGAATAAGAGATTCGTTGGTTGTTTCTTGTAATAATACCGGGGCTTTTTCGGCAATATCTGGTCGTTTTTTATAGGCACTCGCGGCTATTAGTGCTGAAGTAGCGTAACCCTTGAAAGAACCCTTATTATGATATTGAAGAAGCCTAAGTATTTCATCGACAGACTTGTCATAATCCCCAACCAACATATGCCGCTCAAGACCATAATAATAAAGGAAAACATAGCTAAGATTTGTTTCCTGTGTAACATCCTTAAGCCAGTTGAGATATTGGTAACGGTGTTTTGGAGATAAGGTTGAATAAGAGGGAAAATACATTGGTTGTGTTTCAAGTTCATTATTCGGTTCAATCGACAAACCGGTCTAAATGAGGCTGGGTTCGCCATAAAAATTACGCCCAAAATCTGTTTTTATTGTTCCATCATTCATATTTATACTAATTTTTGGCGACATTGGGGAAGACATTTTTGAAGTATTCTCATCTGTTATCCAAAGTAAGGATCGGGTAGGTTCAGGAATGTAAAATTGATTGAGTAGACTAATTTGGGTTTGGTGGCCAGGAACAATTGCATTATTTCCTCGAGGATTAGAGGATGGTAATGGTTTTTTACCTCGTCGGTAGAGCTTGTAAATGAGAAACCCTATCCCAAGAGGAAAAAAAATCGCAGACAATATCAGGAAAATAAC
>PFTH01000217.1:3323-3465 GCA_002789465.1 Candidatus Roizmanbacteria bacterium CG_4_9_14_0_8_um_filter_34_12
TTTTCCATGAAGTTCTGGCAGAAAATCTTCTTTTTAGTGATGGTACCCTAATTCCGAATTTCATAGAATTTTTTTATATTTACTGTTTTATATGCTAACTATACAATCGATTACCTTACCCGCTTTAGCATGTAATGGTGGA
>PFTH01000064.1:0-445 GCA_002789465.1 Candidatus Roizmanbacteria bacterium CG_4_9_14_0_8_um_filter_34_12
AGAAATTAGAAATTCTTATTTACCTCTTGATATTCCATTGATCCAAAAGTGCAAGAACGAAAAGGGTTCATTGACAGGATGTTATTGTGCCGGAGGAGTGTGTGATGCGCGAGGTGGACAGTTGATTAGCAACGAAGAGTTGTTAGAGCTGCCGGTGGATATTTTGGTACCCGCAGCCTTAGAGAATGTGATAAATAGGGGAAATATGGAAAAGATAAGGGCAAAAATAATTGTGGAGATGGCAAATGGGCCGATCACTCAAGAAGCGTATGATTACTTAACGACAAAAGGTGTGATAATTATTCCTGACGTTTTAGCAAATAGCGGAGGTGTGACTGTATCATATCTTGAATGGTATCAAAACATACATAATGTATCATGGAGTGAAGAAAAAGTGAACAAAAAACTTGAACAGATGATGAAGGGCGCGTTTGAAGAAGTATGG
>PFTH01000064.1:476-3114 GCA_002789465.1 Candidatus Roizmanbacteria bacterium CG_4_9_14_0_8_um_filter_34_12
TTAGCAGAAAGCAATCGGCAATCGGCAGTCGACAGTTGGCAGTCGGCAGTTGGCAGTCGGCAGTCGGCAGTTGGCAGCCATTGGATTTGAAACGGGCGGCGTTTATTTTTGCAATTACGAGAATAGTACAAAAATATAAATAATTATTCAATTTAATTTGAGGTTAATGGAATCTTTGAATTTCCGGATTTTTGTTGATTGATTTCTTTAAAATAAATCAGAAATGCAGCACTGATGATTAAGCTGAAATAGATGATGACCACTTCGTAAACATAGTAAAATATTGAATCAGTTTTTAAAACAAACAGTTCAGAGCTTAATATGAGCCGATTTATTAAACCATAAATAATCGATAATAGCGTGAATGAAAAATTATTCAAATAGAAAACTACGGAATTTTTAATTGAGTCGACAAATGAATTATTTTCAATAGCAAGGTAAATTCCAAAATATGTAGTAATTGGAAATAGTAATACTGAAATTAAAGAAGGAAGAAAGGCGAAAGCTTTTGGTAATAGTGGACGTTGTGGGGAGTTGATTAAACCAAACCAAACCATGGCAAAAAAAGTTAATAACAGCATTATTTTAATTGACTTAACAAATGTTTTTTTGTAGTTATTCCAAATACTAAGTGCTGTGATCGTTTGTTTGTTGAATGCATCATTTAAGGTGGTTATTGATAGGAAAATTGAACCAAATATCAATATGCTGAAAATATATTTTACTATGGTAATAAATAGACCAATATGAATTCCAAAACTACCGATTATTGTGTCAAGCTGTGGAAGAATAAATATTAAAAGACCAACAAAATAAATAACAATATTTTTATTTAATAATTGAACTCCTCTTTTGTAATAAGAAAAATATTTGTTTATCATCAGTTAATTAAATCAAACTATTCGCTCTTTTTCAAATCCGTTAACATAGACATTATCTAGTATATGGTAAAATAGAAGTACTATTTATGAAACAAGAGTTAAGCGAGTTTGTACTTTTTTTATGGCAGTATGTTAAGACTCGGCTTCTTAACTTTGGGCAGAATTTTGAACAGGTTAAGGATGTTATTGTGGCTTTTTTAGTGGTGAAACGGGGAAAATATTCATCTTCATTTTTAAATACCTCCTTTTTGATACTGGTTGGAGCGGCGGTGATTGGCGCGCCAATTATTGCAGAAAACAATAGTTTTAGTTCACTTTTTGAAATAAAACAAAGCAAATATCAGGCCAATGTTGTTGCATATAGTCCATACGAGAATTCACTTTCAACTGTTATTTCAGTCAAGCCGCGTGATAAAGTTGAAAATTATACTGTGATTGAAGGTGATACGCTAGCTTTAATTGCGAAAAAATATGACGTCTCCATAGATACGATTAAATGGGCAAATAATATTAAATCCGACGAAATAAAAATCAATCAAGTATTAAAAATTCCACCGGTGACCGGTGTGGTGCACAAGGTGGTCTCGGGCGATAATATCTATACGATTGCAAAAAAATATAAAACCGAGGCGCAAAATATTGTCAATTTTCCGTTTAATGATTTTTCTGACTTGGACACATTTTCTTTAGCAGTCGGTCAGACGCTTTTTGTTCCCAATGGCGTGATTGAAGAAGAGAAACCAAAATTTATGGGAAGTCAATACGTTGCACAGGTAGTTCCGGGAGTGCGGGGATCATCCAACTTTATTTGGCCAACCGGAGGAATTATTACACAATATCCGGTTTGGTATCATATGGCGCTTGACATTGCTAATGCAAGTATGCCGGCAATTTTGGCTTCTGATACCGGCACGGTTACCTTTGCCGGCTGTGTACAATATGGCTATGGTTGTCATATTATCATTGATCATGCCAATGGCTTTCAAACGCTATATGGTCATATCTCAAGTTTTAATGTATCTACAGGTCAAGCAGTTTCCCAAGGACAGGCAATTGGCGTGATGGGATCAACCGGTCGTTCAACCGGAACTCATCTTCATTTTGAAGTCAGAAGCGGAGGAGTATTACAAAACCCGCTGACGTATTTAAAATAAGGGATTAAGGGGACAAGGGGTTATAAGTTAAGGGTATAACAATAAGGGATTAAGGGAACAAGGGGTTATAAGTTAAGGGTATAACAACAAGGGATTAAGGGGATATGAGCTAAGGGAAGTAGAAACCAATAGTTTTAAGGGGTAAGAAAAAAATAAAACATGGATAATAAAAAACCATTAAATTTCACTGATCTTTTTGTTTGAAGAAAGGGACACCTGTTTGTCCTAGAACTATATTCCATTACCAAAACATTTCCAAAAGATGAGCTGTACGGTTTGGTTTCTCAAATGAGACGGGCAGCAGTTTCTATTACTTCAAATATTGCCGAAGGTTTTACTAGAAAGCATAAAAAAGAGAAAAAGCAATTCTATTTTATTTCGCTTGGTTCGACGACAGAACTACAGAATCAACTTATTATAGCTAAGGATTTACATTATTTATTAGCAGAGAAAGCAGAAGAATTAATTAGTAAAACAATTGAATTATCAAAATTACTTAACAGCTTAATTAACAGTTTAAACAATCCCTGACGATTAACTTTTGATCCCTTAATCCCTTAACTTTTATTCCCTTAACCCCTTGACTATTAACCCCATAGTCCC
>PFTH01000185.1 GCA_002789465.1 Candidatus Roizmanbacteria bacterium CG_4_9_14_0_8_um_filter_34_12
CCAACGACTATTTTAAAAAAAATTAAGTACTTATTATTAGATAAAATACTCGCTCCATTACTCACTCCTCTTCTCAATAAAAACAACCTTGGAAGTATATTGCAAATTTACCTAAGAAAAAAATGAGAAAATTCAAATTTATCTTACTTTTATCTATTTTTTGTTCTTTGTTTTTATTACCAAAAAAAGCATTCGCTTTAACGTTCACCAAATCAATAAATAATCCTCTTGTTATAAAAACTGATTTACCTAATTGGAATCAACAAATGATGTTTCAACCGCATGTGATATATGAAAATGGAGTTTTTAAAATGTGGTATGGAAGTTTTAATGGTTCTTTTCACAAAATTACTTACGCAACGAGCACTGATGGCGTCAATTGGAACGCTAAACAATTTATTGACTTACCGATAACAGGAACTAATGGGGTTGGAGATCCGTATATATTAAGAACTAATAGTAAATACATTTTATTTTTTGCAGTTCTTAATCAAAAAAATGAAATATACAAAGTTGAGTCAAATGATGGGATTGTATTTGATCAATCAAGTTTAACCAAAGCAGTAACTTATGATAAAAGTTGGGAAAGGGATGGAGTTTTCGCTCCAACAGTCATTTTTTATAATAATAAATACTATCTTTTTTATATTGGTTGGGGTGGCGGAGGTAGTTTGGGATTGGCAACTTCAAGTAATAGTATAAATTGGACGAAATGCCAAGACTCTGTTTTTGGAGGAATTGACGCTCCAATGATTTTTGAAAAAAACAATCAATATCAAATAGTGTTTCACACAGATACTGGAATAGAACAAATGGATATAACTAGCTTGAATAATTGTCAAACAACTTTTTCTAATCGTCAAGTTTTAATAAGACGTGGTCCGGAGTATTATGACATCAACCACATGATTGCACCATCGCTAATTGAAATAAATGACAAACAATATCTTTATTATGTTGGTCGGGGAAATGATTTAATCTGGAAAATGAATTTAGCGACTGCTTCTATTCCTGAAAACACAACTGCAACTATTATTATTCCTGGTCTTATGGCATCCTGGAATAAAAACGCAATATTGCATAATCAAGAAGTTAGCCAGGCGGAATGGAAGATTCCGTCTTTCGTTAAAGAATATCAAGGATTAATTTCCTCGTTTGATAATCATGCTTTTATTAAAAATAGTGATTATTTTATTTTTTCTTATGATTGGAGAAAGCCTCTCGAAAATACTATTAAAATTTTAGATCAATATCTAAATACAAAGATTTGGAACTCATCACCAAATAAAAAAATCAATATTATCGGTCATTCGTTAGGTGGATTGGTGGGAAGAATTTATGCTCAAAATCATGCTGATAAAATAAACAAACTGATCACGGTTGGAAGTCCACATCAAGGAACAGCACAAGTCTATAAACCACTAAGTGCCGGTGAAATTGATCGGGAAAATACTTGGTTATGGATAGCACAAAAACTTGTTTTAATAATAAATAAAAACACGATTGAATCAAACAGGGTTACAGTTAATAAACGTTTTCCCGTTTTGCTTGATTTGTTTCCAACATATGATTTTTTAACCACCGAGTCAGGTAATGCAATTCACATATCGTCAATTTCAATAAAAAATCCTACCATACCAAAATATACAGACATCTTCAATATTGAAAATAAATTATCAATAATATACGGCACCGATAAAAATACTGTAAAAGGATACACGATAAAAACGCCTAGTTTAATTAATCAACTGTTGGGAAACTATTCAGATGGAGAACCTACTGATTCTTTCGATTCTTATGGGGATGGAACGGTTTTATCTAGTAGTACGTTAATTGGAAGTCAACAAAAGCAGTTTTCTTTTTCATTAAATCATGGTGAGATTATTTCACAGGTTTCTCCACAAGAAAAAATCTTCCAACAACTGGAAATTCCATATAATTTAGATAAAATCACAGCCGGTTCTGCGACAAAAATTTCGCCTAGTTTGGTATTTTTAATTAAATCTCCAGCGCAAATCAGTGTAGAATACAACGGAAATAAATATGAAGAAGATGAGGGAATAATATTTATTGAAAACGCGCAATCAGGTGATTATAAACTAAATATTCAAGGAACTGATTTGGGTAAATATCAAGTGATTATTGGTCAAGTTTCGCAGTCAAATGATATCTGGGACACGCTTGATGGAGAAATTATAAAAACCCCACCCTCTTTACAAATCGATACGGAAGAATTTTATTTTAATAACCAAACAGCTACATCAATTTTTCCAACAACCACTCCAATACCTTCCTCAACACCAACCCCAACTACCAATCCAACCATAACTCCACTACCAACTATAACCTCAACTTCTTCTCCTATCCCAACAATAACGCCAACAATTACTCCAACACCAGTTTCAACTTCTTCTTTAAACACAACAACCTCAAATACTACTAATTCAACTAATCCAACTGCTTCAACTCCGGAATTCCCTGTTAAATCAAATTTAATTGCTCAAAATTGGACAAAATCAATACCTAAAACTAATAAAAATTTAGTTTCCAACTCCCCAACGCCAAAGGTTAACAAGTCAAAACCACAAGTGCTTGGTACGACAATAAACAAAAAAGAAAATCAAAAAATATTTTATATCTCACTCGCTTTAGTTATTGTTTGCGTTGGAATATACCTTTTAATCGTCTATATAGGAACTGACAAAGTTAAAAATATTATTTTAAACTTTCATCAAAAGTTGTTGAGGTTGATCAAAGATCATCAAAAGGATAAACTTAAATAAGTATTTGACCTATAGCCTATCCACCGCCGCGGTGAATTGGAGGTTGAAATGACAATCTAAAAACAATTAAGATTAGATATTTGTAGATCCTAGAGAACTTATTTAACTCTCCGTTGGTGAGCTTGTCAAATTTTACAGAAAGTTAATCCTGCGAAGTTTAAACGAAGCGGAAAAAAACGCTATGTCATCCTCAACTTAGTATTAGCCTTTTGAGTGCTATTCCCTTCGAATTCCCTCAGGGTAAACGAACACAGCTCATGCTGCATTGTTAGGAGGACACAAGAAACTGTAATCCCGATCAAAATTATCGAGAACAATTTCTAGTGTGGCTGCTGAGGGGCTCGGACCCCCGACCTTTGCAATGTGAATGCAAC
>PFTH01000219.1 GCA_002789465.1 Candidatus Roizmanbacteria bacterium CG_4_9_14_0_8_um_filter_34_12
GCTTGTTAAATGAACTTTTTATTTCTCAACCGCTTTTTCAATTTCTATCGCTTACTCAAAATTGTTCTAAATATTATCTTACTAAACTGGTAGAACCTTTTTGAGCGCTCACCGCCAGAGGCGGTGGATATAATTGATTATAAAATCCATTTGAGATCATTATATCACCGTAACGCTAAAAAATATATACGGCGTGTTATAATAACACCATGGTCAAATGGATTGCGCAAAGAACTTGGTTTCCTCATTTTACGGAAAAATTAATTCCCATTATCACTTGGTTATTGATTACATTTCCACTTTGGTTTTCTCCTTTTCACCCTGCTGTGGTGGCATATTTTATTATTGCTTTTGATTTGTATTTTTTTTATCGTGCGATTAATACAGTGATTAACGCTACAAAATCCTATTTAAAAATCAGAGTAGGTTATATTATGAATTTTGACCGAAAAATTAACAAACATGCACACTTAAAACAAATCAATCATTTTATTATTATTCCAAATTACCTTGAATCACTTGAAAAACTAAAAACAACAATTTCGGCAATCGTCGCGAATAATTATCCAGGAAATAAACTTTATTTAGTTATGGCCTTTGAAAAACAAGAAGAAACTGCAAAAGAAAAATATAAAATGATTAACAAATTATATCGAAATAAGTTTTCTAAAATATTTGAAACTTATCATCAACTCTCAACAAACGAAGTTCCTGGAAAAGCAAGTAATCAAACTTGGGCTGCAAAACAGATCTCAGCATATGTTCGAGAAAAACAACTTGACCATCAACAAACATTAATTACAATCTGTGATGCTGACAGTCAAATGCCAAAAAATTATTTTTCCTATTTAACTCACGAATTTCTTATAGATAGCGAGCATGATTATCACTTTTATTGGGCACCAGTATTGCTTTATGGAAATTTTTGGCAACTATCTTTTATTGTTCGTATGCAAGCAACAATTTCTTCAATTTTACGCTTGGCCTTTTTATCTCAAAAAGAAAATTTGATACAAATATCAACCTACTCAACAAATTTATGGTTGTTGGAACAAATCAACTATTGGGATGTTGATATTATTCCAGAAGATTGGCATGTGTATCTTCAGGCGTTTTTTAAATTCGGATCCAAAGTAAAAACCCTTCCACTTTATACAATAATTAATAGTGACGCGGTTAATTCCGGTGCAATTTGGAAAACCTTGGTAAATCGTTATGAACAAGAAAAAAGATGGGCATGGGGTGCGAGTGATATCGCCTATGCTATTAGACAGTCTTTTATTTCTCCTCATATCCCTTGGCGTGCAAAATTAAAAAAAATTCTTTATCTCAGTGAGAATCATCTCCTTTGGCCAACATCTTTTTTTATTCTCACAATTAGTGCTTCCATTCCGCCTTTGATTAATCCGCTCTTTAAAAAAACAGTTCTCGGATTTATTCTTCCTAAACTTTCAGGATTTATCCTTACATTAACAACATCGATGTTATTTGTCTATGTTTATCTTGATGTTCAACTTCGAAAAAAAGTTAAGGTTGCAACTCCATTGCAATCAATTCCCTTTTTATTAATACAATGGTACTTTCTTCCATTTGTATCATTCTTACTTTCTTCCCTTCCTGCACTTGAATCACATACAAGATTATTATTCGGTAAGAAAATCACCTATAAAGTGACTGAAAAAGTTTGACAACTGAAGTTTATCAAGTTAGTAAAGTAACAAGTTAATAAGGTTATATTGAAGAAACATTATAACTTTACAAACTTTATAACTTTATAAACTTAACAAACTTATTAGACTTTATAAACTTTATGAACTTTGTAACTTGGTTGTTTACTAATACTCCACTTAAATTTTTTGTCCAGAGTTTCTGGCGCGATGAAGCTTTTACGTATCTATTATCCATCAAGTCTATTCCTGTAATTACAAACCTAACAGCACAAGATTTTAATCCACCATTATATTACTGGTTGATGCATTTTTGGATTAAATTATTTGGTAAAAGTGAAATTATTTTACGTCTTCCATCTTTAATTTTTTTTTGCGCAACTGTTTATATTGCTTATCTTATTCTTATTGAAGTATTCAAAATTAATTGGAAAATTGTGTTTGTACTGTTGATTGCTTTTATTTTGAATCCAAGCTTACATTATTACGCCTTTGAGACCCGAATGTATAGCATGATGGTTTTTTTCATAACGCTTTCATATTATGCGCTCTTTAAAAAACAATGGCGATTATATACTTTTACAGTAATTTTTGGTCTTTATACACATTATTTTGCATTTTTTGCCATCGTCGCACAACTAACAGGTGAATGGTTAGTTAAAAAAGATTATAAAATAATGAGGGAATTGTTTCATCGTATAGTTTATATTGCTTTAATTTATTTACCTTGGATAGTTTATTTAGTAATAAGTCATGACCTACCTCCTCAATCTTTTTGGATTACCTCTCCCAACCTATCTACATGGATAAATCTACCCACCATTATTTATTCCGGTTTTGAACGGGAATTAAATCTTAAAGTATCGCTTTGGCTGTTTAACATTGTAATGTCTAGTTTCATTCTAATGAATTTAATAATCTTTAGAAAAAAAGCAATTATAAAAAAGAATTCACTTACAGAACAATCAATTATCACTCACTTATGCTTATGGACATTCTTGTCTCCATTAATCTTATTAATCATTTCTTTTTTTTACCCGATTTTTCTCCCACGTTATTTTCTTTATTGCACAGTTGGATTATTACTACTAATTATTAAACTAACTAATCATTCACCAAAATTGTTAACTTTAGTTTTACTAATTGTTTCAATAATATCTACTAATCAATATATTCATCAACAAGTTACAATTCGTACCAAATTTAATTTACGAAAAACAATTACTTCGATCAAAAAAATAAGTCGACCCAGTGATTTGTTATTTGTTGATCATGAGTTTAATTATCATGTTGCACAATATTACTTTCCTGCAAACAGAGTGTTTATTTTGGGAAAAACTTATGAAGAAATTCCAGTTTATGTTGGAAAAATCCTTATTCCAAAAAGCGCTATCGCAACGCAAATTCCAATCTATCCAGATCGCGCTTTT
>PFTH01000065.1 GCA_002789465.1 Candidatus Roizmanbacteria bacterium CG_4_9_14_0_8_um_filter_34_12
CGACTATATATATTAATAGTATATTAAGAATTGATTTATCAAAAATATCTCTTAACTTATTTCTCTTTAAAAATAGATTTATTGTTTGAACTAATAAAACAATAATAAAACCGTAAATAAAATATTGGATATGACCTGATATGAATTGAAGAAAAACCGAAGATAAAAATAAGAGCCAATATTTAGTAGAACTAATCTTTAGTGCTCTAATTGATAGAGCCAGTATTAACGGAACATACACCATACTGGAAATATGAGACAAATGAATGATGTTTGATGTTACAAAAAAAGAATAAGTTAGTGAAATTGAAAAAAGGCAAGATAAAATTTTGTTTAAATTGTATGTTCTTGCTAAAAAATAACTTGATAATAGCAAGATCAAGAAATATACAAATAGTTGCGTATTAATTGCGTATACAAACGGTAAAAACTTTAAAGTTAAAATATTTATCGGATCAAAAAAATTAATTTCTTGTATCGCAAAAATTGGATATCCAGCTCCAGTATTTTTTAACCAAAATAGAAATTTATTCTGATGAAGAGTTTGCTGATATGCAAATTTTATCGGATAATGAAAAAGTAATTCGTCACCACCTCCATATTCAGGTGTAATAATTATTTTTAAGTTTGGATAGAAGAGCGGAAGAAAAAAAATAACATTAATGAAAAATAGAAAGATAAATGGTCTTAATTTTGTTAACACGTAATTAGAATAAATTTTTTATTATTTAATTTTTTTAATAACAATTACAAGTGATAGACCAATTGGAATCTTGGGTAATTTTGCTTCGAGTTTGAATAAAAGATCAACTATCGTTATGGTGATCCTATTAATTAACCCTTTTTTGTATCTAAAATTATCATTAATTTTTTTATGTAATATCTTTTCAAAAAAATAATAAGGAAAATAACCAAATATGTTCCAATATGTGAGCATTGAAATTTTGTATGAGTTGAGATTTGATGTCAAGTTAATAAGTTGTTGTTTGTTATAGCGACGATGATGACCAAGCATTTTATCGCGTTCTCCAAATAGATGTGGGTGAGCTGGAACACTGATAATTAAAACACCACCTATTTTTACAAATGACCAAAGATTTTTTATGGCTTTTTTATCGTCTTTGATATGCTCCAAGACATCGCAACATAGCACATAATCATATTCGGCATCACCTTGAAGTTTCGTGATGTCTCCTTTTTTGAAATTAATTCCTCGCAATGCTTTTTGCTTTTTATAATCATTTATCAAACGTTGGGACAACTCAATGCCGGAAGTTTTATAACCTTGATTATTAAAGTATTTAATCAGTAGAGCGTTTCCCACCCCAATATCAAGAATTTTCCCAGGTATTTTATTTATTTTATGATGAATAAAAGCAGCAAGATTACTGATTCTTACATCGTAATCTTTATTAAGCAATTGCTCTTGTTGTTTTTCTAAAAATGATGGCGTTATCATTGCTATTTGAATTATTCTATTTTAATATACTATACCACTCTGCTTTGATTTCGCAACTCTTTGGTATATACCTACCGTAGCTTTCAAATATGAGTTTAAATTATTTATCTCGTCTAAATAACTCTTCAAAATCAAAGCTTCGTTGGGTATCAGCTTTTGCAATTTGAAAGCGAAGGGGTATATAATAATAATTATGCACTATTGTACGAAAAATAAAAGAGCATTTACTTTGATGGAGTTAATGATAGTGATTGCGATTTTGGGTGTGTTGACAACGCTGATGACTGGGAATTTTTTGACTTCAATCAAAAGAAGCCGTGATGCCCAAAGGAAAAACGATCTTTCGACAATTCAGCGAGCGCTTGAAATGTATTATGAAGATAATAAAACATATCCCATCGCAACGGGATCTCCTGCGGGAGATGTTAACTTTGGTGGTAAATTCTGTCATCCAGACGAACTTCCAAACTTAGGATGTGATATCAAAACATATATGCAAAAAATGCCTAATGATCCAAATTCAGGAAAAACATATTTTTACTCTTCAACATCTACTAATAATTATGCGATTTATGCCTGTTTGGAAATTTCTCAGACTATTGTAACTGCTTATACAGGCGCTGCAGGTTTTTGTACTCCAACTAGCTGCAAGGATAAGGACGGTGTTGCACAAAGATGTATCTGGGCAGTGTCTGATTCTAATAGCACACCGTAAGGATTGAGGGATTTGGGGGTTGTGGGGGAGTTAGGGGATTAGTGACTTTAATTCTTCGAGTACGGTTGCATCGTTTTTGTCGAATTTTTCTAATATAAATTTGAAAGTTTGAATGGCTTCGTTTGTAAGTTTAAATTTTTTTTGCAACTGTCCCTTTAGAAGGTAAGCATCGCGGTAATCTGGTTTTAATGCAATGGCTTGATTAATCTGAATTAAAGCGTTTTGTTCCAGTTGTTTTTTTTCATTAATATTCTTTTCAACATCCTCCATTAATGAATAATAAATTCCCAAACTGTATGGAATTTTCGGGTCAGTCGGGGATAGGGCTTTTGCTTTTTCCAATGCTTTTATGCCTATTAAAAGTTCATTTTTATCAAGACCAATCTGATAGTATAAATATTGGTTTTTTGCTTTTGTTTTCCAATACAGAACATTGTATGGTGCATCAGACAAGCTTTTTTGGTTGTAATATTCCGATAATTTTCTAATTTTTTCAGCGCTTTTATCTTTTTGTAATGCAAGCGCCATTGCCATATTGGCCAGAGAATAGGAAAGTTTGTCAATGTAGACATGCTCATATTTATTATTTAGTGCTTGCAAATATAAACTTGAGGCAATGTCATAGCGATCTATGCTGGAATAACTCTCTGCTTGGTTATAGAGCAGATCGGCATTGTAGTATCTAACTGTTCCAATAATAAAATTTATACAAATTATAACAATTATAAACAGTAATATTTTTTTTGTTAGAACCAAATTAACTGGGTTCTGATTATTGAATATGAAATTTTTCAAGTGCAGATTAATTATCAATAAAAGTGCTGGTATTGAGTAAAAAAATAAATTAATGGTGGTGG
>PFTH01000106.1 GCA_002789465.1 Candidatus Roizmanbacteria bacterium CG_4_9_14_0_8_um_filter_34_12
AAGTCTCCTTTTCGCTACCTGCTCTTGCCTGGAGTTTCGTCTTGACCCATGTCCGACGCCCTGGATGGCTAGGATCAAAAAGCCGCTGGAGATAATTTGCAGTGGAAATAGCAGTCCTCTGCCCCCAGATACCATCGATACCATCTTTGGACTTACCATATACGCCTAGATTGATCTCGCATCCCAATGGTGCGACTCTATTTTTTTCCGTTAGGAGAAACTTCTGTCGTCCTTTGAGCAGACTTCAGCTTCTGAATAGTGATTTTATCTCTGGCATATCTCCTGCCTTTTGGTGTGCCTGTAACAATGATAAAATCGTCTTTGCAGGGAAATCAATCTCCTGGATGTCGGGAAGCGATTCTTTCTTCAAGACTTCTGTGTTTCTCATAGGATATAGACAGTGAGCATATTCTCTAGTATACTGGTGCACTTGCAAAAATACAAAAAACTGCTATCTTTCTTTTGTTTATTTTGGTTCTGCTTTTTTCAACAAACTCAAATGATGTTTTTGCGACTTGTACTCCAGAACAAACAGTTTGTGTGCCTGTTTCAACTCAATATCCTCAAGGTTGTAAAGCATGTAGTAGGGATGGTTTGAATTGGAATTCTGCTGCTTCAGAATGGTGTAATTGGTGTAATGGAAGTAGGTCTTCCTCCAGCTCCAGCCAGGCTTCATCAAGTTCATCGACTGCGGGTGGATCAGTAGATATAGAGCCAAATAATAATTTTAGTACGGCGTCTGGTCCATTAATCTCTGGTCAAACTTATAATTTACATATTGGTCCATCAGATCGCAATGATTATTTTTATATTAATTTACAAAGTCAACACAGCATAGAAGGGTTTTTAAGTAATTTTTCATCTTCAGTAAATTTGAGTTTTTATCTTTATTCATCAAACCGATGTGGAAACAACAACTGTTTAGTTGCATACAGTGGAGAACCTGGGAATGGTATTGATGAACATTTTCTTGCCAATAACATTATTTCTGGTAGATATTATATTCGTGTTGTGTCACGTGTTGCGTCATTTACCGCAGATGATGATTATACATTAAGAGTTATTTATCAGGATGCGTCTTCCTCCTCTTCCAGCAGTAGTCGGGTGTCACTTCCACAAGATAATGTTCCTCCAAATCCAGCCAAAGATGTTAGGGTGGAATTTATACATGGTAACGGAACAACAATTGAGGACAGCATCAAATTCTCTTGGGCGTGGAATGGAGATCGAACTTGTGATGGTTGTGAACCAGCAGTAGAATATTGTGCCTTTGTGAAACCAACACCTGGTGGTCCGCTTATCACTGGTTATTCAACCGGGCGTTCAACCGGACCAACGCCTTTTCCTTGTAATCCTGATGAATTTGGTCCTTTTTGGTGGCAGATTGTTAACGAAAGTACAGGTCAAGTTTATAAACAATTTTATAGTGGAGCACAAAATATACAAAATATTATGAAAGGATTAACCATAAATGTATTAGATAATCAAGGCAGGCTCTATCCACCCGGCGGAACAACTTACGCAGTTGTATGTACAGATGATGAATCTTTCAATAATCGTCATGATGTTTTTAGAATAGACATTGAAACACGCGATGCACGAGGAAAAATTACTGGTTTGCAAGGTTCAACCTATCCTAACATAAAATCCATCAAGGCTTCTTGCTGTTTTAGTCAAGCAATGGGGAATGCTGATTGCAACAAGAATACTGATAATAGCCCGATAATTGATAATAGTGATTTTACTATTTGGAAAGAGGAATATTTATCAACCAGATTGACCAAATGGTCTGATTTTGATACAAATTCGGTCGTTGCGTTGAAGGATTTTGAGATCTGGCGGCACAACCGTTACGATCCAAATCCAGGAAATTTTTAAATAACATGATCAAAAATTAATAAATACTATGATGAAAAAGAACTTAATCATCAAAATAGGCATAGTCATTATTATTACAGTTGTTGCCGCGGCATACCTCATATCTTATATCAACCGCAATAGTCGTCGATCAAAGGCAAGCGGCAGCAACGCCAATATTGCTGTGACTTTTCCTTTTTTAGACCAAGGAGTGTTATTAAACAGTCTCCAGCCAAATACGGAATATAGATTCGGAGTGAACTTGACAAGCACGATCGGTAGAATTTCCGCCTTTAACTTAAAAATTAAATACCGCAGCGATATGTTTAATTTTCAGGAAGCTGTGCCTTCAACTATTACAGTGAGCAATCTTGATCAATTGCAGGTTGATAGTTTAATTAGTTCTGATAAGGATATTAATGGTTTGCACAGAGAAGCTCGTGTTGTAAAAGTCATCAAAAACCAAGCATCTTTGCTTCCAGCGATGGTGACAATATATTTTGTGTTCAAAACCAATAGTGACAGTGATGCTTTGACAAATGTCAACGTGCCTGATGCTTTGGTTTTTGAAGGGAAGGATTTTTCAAACGTAGTTGGTCCAGATACGAATGGTAGCGTTTTAAAATATATATTACCTGAAGATATTGCAATTGCTGCAACTATTGCTGACGCATCACTCGGCAGTTCAAGTTCATCCTCAAGCAACAGTTCATTAAATCCATTCTCAAGCTCTTCCTCAAGTAATAGTTCAAGTAGTTCAGTTACCTCATCGAGTTCTTCTTCGTCGAGTATAGCTCCTCAAGTTATTATTATCCAACCTGTTACTGCAGTTGTTGTTCGAAGAGGTGAGGATTTGATTATTGATTGGAGTCAAAATCATCAAAGTACAACCACAGCACTATTTTATTACAACAGGAATAGACAATATATAGGTGGTCTGGATAGTAATTTAGTACATAATATGGGAAGTAGTAATCGTTATACTTGGACAGTTGACATTGATCCTGGTGAATATTATCTTGAAGTAAATACATATGATGCAACCAATCATAAAATAACTGGGGCTATGACTCCCAACACCATTACGGTTCAAGCAAATTCAAGCTCTTCATCAAGTAGTAGTAGTTCTAGTTCTGTTGCATCAAATAGCAGCTCAAGTTCATCAATCGCCAGTTCCTCCAGCTCCAGTAGTTCCAGACCTGCAAGTTCCAGCAGTTCAAGAGTAACATGTGAAAAAACAAAAGGTGATGCAAATTGTGATGGAAAGATTGATTTGACTGATTATTCAATTTGGCTTTTGGAGTTTAAAGGAAAGTGTGGGGTTGGAGCAGTTATTAATGCAGATAGATGTCAAGATGATGGTGAAGTTCCTGAATATAAAGACGGTATATTAATGGATGCGGACTTTAATAATCTTAATGGCGTAACATTAGCAGACTATAGCAATTGGTACGCCAACTGGCCAGGAAAGTAATATTTTTACAAAATTAAAGAAACTAACTAATGAAAATTAAACTGATAATACTTGCTTCAATTGCTGTTTTAGCGTCAATTTTTCTTATAAAATATTTTGTTAGCTCAAGTCAAAAATCAAAAGCAGGTGAAAACGACGTTACCGTTGTTGTTAATCCGGTTTCGGGAACAAAGAATTTAGATGAATTTGATATCACATACGTAATTTCTTCTGATGATCAAAATAAAAAAATTAATGGTGTAAATATGACTTTCACAGCAAATAATAATTTGCAGATTATCAGTCTATCTCAAATCCCAAAAACATATCCAAGTGCCGATGATATATTTACAGCTGCAAATGAACCTACAATTAACGCGGCAAAAACCTCATTAAACTTTGCCTATTTAACATTAAGACCACAAAGTGAACTAACTAATTCAATTTTTTTCAAAATTCGCGTCAAGGGAAATGCGTCTGGAGCTGGAACATTAACATTGAGCCGTGTTAGCACAGAGATTACTGGGATATTAAACACCACATCGGTTTTATTTGGGATTAGCTCCACCAGCAACACTGACCCAAGCTTTACATTTAACAGCGGAAGCACTGCTCCAGTAATTAATTTTAAATTTGATCCTGTAACCACTACAGTTGGAGCTAACATAGACAGTGCGATTGCAGTTTTTAAAATTGATGGCTTACCAACCGGGAAGGGTTTAACAACGTTTGAAGCAATTTTTTCATTTGATAAAAATGTCGCAGAAGCAGTCAATATTACGCCGAGTGATACTGTTGTTGATAAATTTACCGAAGTTCATAAAACTATTGATAATAACATCGGTTCAATTAAATTGACATATTTAGCAAAACCGGTTGAAGGAATGGCCTTGGCAAACAATGCCAGATTTGATATTACCTTCAAACGAAAATCAACCTTAACTGCAATATCAACAACAAACACTTCTATTGATGCATCAACTGCAACCGGCGATATTACTGGTACTAATTATCAGATTAACAAAACTAATGGGCAGTTAGTAATTCATCCACGAACAACAAGTTCTTCCAGTTCATCCAGTCGTCAATCGTCTTCAAGTAGTTCCACCGTGTCGTCCAGCTCATCCAGTCGTCAATCGTCAAGCAGTTCTGCTGCAAGATCCAGTTCGTCAAGCAGTCGGCAATCATCATCCGCCGGTCCTACCCCTATAGTCTTAATCAAAATGAAACTGCGTTTTCAAGGGATACTAACCAAGCCTTATGACATGACTCCACAAAATGTCAAGATCAATGTGGTGAAAGAAGGGGAAAGTAATACCGGATTTGTTGAGACCAGTTTTGATCCGAACTATGATGGAACTTATAAAGGGATAATTGATGTTAATCCTGTTGACTATAATGCTAAATATTATATTTATATCAAGGGACCCAAACATCTTCAGAAAAAATTTTGTGATGCCTTACCTCAGTTAAATGCTCAAGGTTTTTATAATTGCAGCAAAGCGAATATTTCATTACATGAAGGTGAGAACGACTTTGATTTTTCCAATATAAAACTTCTGGCTGGAGATTTGCCAGAACAGGAAAATATGCAAAATGGAATAATTGACTCTTATGATCTATCTTTTATACGTTCAAGCATAGCTAACGCCACATATTCCGATACATGCGATATCAACTTAGATGAAAAATGCGATTGGCAGGATTGGAGCTTAATGCTGGCATCAATGGCAGAAAAATATGATGAGTAATATTATTATTAATTAATCACTTTATATGGAACCAAATACAGAAGTTCAAACAAATAAACCTTCACCAATGGTTATTGTTGGTGGAGGATTAATTTTAGTT
>PFTH01000047.1 GCA_002789465.1 Candidatus Roizmanbacteria bacterium CG_4_9_14_0_8_um_filter_34_12
AAAAAATATAATAGCCTTCACCCTCATCGAAATTCTTGTTGTCACCACGATTATTGGTATTCTCACTGCAGCCGGTGCAACCGCATATAGCATGATGGGAAAAACATCTCGTGACGCCAGACGAAAAGCTGATTTGGAGCAAATCCGCTCAGCCTTGGAGATGTATCGAAGTAATTCTACAAGTAGTAGTTATCCAACTACAGCTGAAGGATTAGCAATATTGTCATCGGGTTCACCTAAATATTTAGAAACCGCCATTACCGATCCGAAATCAGGCAATTCTTATAAGTATACTAGTACTAGTGGTAGTGATTATACTCTCTCAACTTATCTTGAAATACCTGGAACAGTAGAATGTGACGGCGCTACTTGTGATGGTGGTGCAAAAAGTTGCACATATTGTTTAGGACCATATGGTAAAAAGTAATTTATCTTTCTCCTTAATCGAAATCATAGTTGTCATTGCAATCATTGCAGTTGTCACCTCAATGGGATTTGCTAATTTTCATCGTCAACAGTCTGATCAACAACTCAAAGCCGAAACTCGAAAAATGGCAGATATGATTTCGCTTGCAAGAAAAAAAGCATCCGTAAGTGATACTTCTCCTTGTGTCGCCGGTTTAATTACAAACGATAAAATCAAAAAATATGAATTTTTAATTAAGCCTTCCACCAAGACTTATGAAGTTTTTCCTGAATGCGCTACTAACGCTACTCCTGAAAGAATTACATATACTATCCAGTCAAATGATATTTTAATTATAACGCCCGCAGTAGAAAGTTCTATATTCTTTTATCCTCGACTGATGACAGAGACAACAACAATGACAGTTAATATAAAAAATAATGTGACAAATCGTTGTTGTCAAATTGATATAAACGCAGCTGGTGTGATCAAAGAAATTCCTTGCGCAGAGTGTCCCGCGCTTTAATATTTATTACTAAATCATTATGTCATTGCGAGTGAAGCGAAGCAATCCCGTTAATTTAAGACGACATGTATCAATTATTAGCTTCACCTTGATCGAAGTTCTGATCTTTTCCGCCATTGTATCGACTTTTTTTGTGTCTGCTGTTGCAATCACAACGTTTTTACTACGAAGTATGAAAGTTAATGAGCATAAAATCATAGCAACGCGTTATGCGGAAGAATTACTTGAATGGGTGCGCGCAACCAAAGAGAAAGATTGGAACAATTCAATTACAGGTTGTTTTAATGTCTCTCCAGTTTTAAGCACAGGTTGTGTGGCTGATGTAAAAATATTAACAGATCCTCTGCTGTTGGGAGAAGCACCAAATAAAATCTATAATCGTAAATCTATCCAAATAGGCATGGTGCAAACTCCAGATGGCGAGATTGTTCAAAAAACAATTAAAGTAATAGTTGAATGGGCCGAAGGTCAAAATACGCAGTCAGTAACCCTTGATACCATTATTGCAATTTGGGAAAGATGATGGTCAAATGATCAATTATCAATTTTCAATTATCAAACAATTATCAATCATCAATGAATTATTGATCATTTTTTTTATTTGTTTTTCATTAATTGATCATTGAGCGTTGATTATTGATTATTATATTTTTATTATGAAAAAAAATAATATTATGTCATTGCGAGCGAAGCCCGCTGAGCGGGCGGAGCGTGGCAATCCCGTTAATACAAAACGACATATTTCAATTACTAGCTTTACCCTAATCGAAGTGATTGTGTCTTTAGCAGTGATTGGGTTAGTCATTCCAGCAATTTTCAGTATTGTTTTTGTATTAATGAATCAACAAGCAAAAATTCAACGTTTAAAAATTATCAAACAGGAGGGAGATTACATTTTAAATCACATCAGTAATCAAATAAAAAATAACGCGATTGGTGTGGATAAATACACGTTGCCATCTCCACCAGGGCCAGAGAAAGATTACGACATAGACCCAATATTTACTTGTAGTAATTTTGGTAGCGATGATGGTGTAAATTTTTACATTATTGATAAGGGGAAAGATTTTCATACTGAAAAAACCGATTTCAATAACTGGTTTAAATACGTTCTTAATGCAGACTCTATCAGTTCACAATCTTCCACAACAACAGATGTGATTCTAAACTCAAGCAATGTGAAAGTTAATCAAATACTATTACCTCCTCTCATACCGACAATTCCTTTTATTTCCTGTAAGAAAGATAATGGTAATGACTACTCCCCTCCTGTTATTTCGGTAAACTTCCGAATAGAATATAATACGAATTCATCGCGGGTTGAAGACAAAGCCTTTTTTAATTATCAAGGAAGTTTTAAACTGAGGACATATTAATAAATAAATCTTACAAGCTTTTTTAAGTAAATTAACCTAATTACCTAATTGGTCTATTTAACCTAAATAATAACTAATTCCCAATTGGATATTGAAAATTTTTTAGGTTAATTAGAAATTAGAATAATTAGATATTTAAATGTTTGTATCTTAACTTCTTCTTTCTCTTGACTTAAATTAACCAATCATCCATACTAAAAATATGGCGAGTAATTATATTACGATTGAAATCGGCGAAAAGCATACAAGAGTGATTGATGCTGATATTAAAAAGGAAAAATTAACGCTTCAGTCGGCCGGATATGATTTAACAAGCAAAGATTATTTTACTGCAACAAGCAGTGTTGTGATAGAAGCACAAGCAAAGTTAATTCAAACATTAATAAGTAATTTAAAGATAAAAAAAACTGATGTTGGTTTAATAATTCCCGATGGTCAAACTTATTCACAAATTATTGAGATGCCAAAACTAAATGAAAAAGAACTCTTGTCTGCTATCAGATATCAGGCAGATCAGTTTGTTCCAATGCCAATTGAAAAAGTTAGTTTAGATATTGAAATTCTTAAAGAAGATCCAGAAACAAGAAAACTATTAATTCTGATTGTTGCTGCACCAAAAACATTGGTTAATAAAATTGAAAAAACCGCATCAACCGCCGATTTAAACCCAATATTTCTTAAAAACGAATTAAGTGCTTTTATTAATTTTCCATCTCAATTTATTAAGTCCGATGATAAGGACGATACTTTAATT